>QQUM01000775.1 GCA_008501545.1 Calditrichota bacterium | reverse complement strand
TCGGTCTGACGGATTCTTTGGGATCATTCACCGCTGTGCAAACAGACCTCGTCACCAGTCACGATGTGGCCTTAACGCAGCTTGTGGCAGGAACAAATTACCATTTTAAAGTCTATTCAAAAGATGATGCCGGCAATCGGGCCGAATCAAGTGTTTTTGAATTTACTACCGTCGCAAAACCAGCCGGAGAATATAAAAATCTCACTGACATCGCTACCGCAACGGCAAGCCACGAAACCAGCCAATACGGGCAGGTAGCGGCCAGCGCAATCGATGGGCTCCTGGTTTCCGAAAGAAATTATAAAAATGAATGGGTGGAAAACGCCAAAGGAACGGCTGGCGTCTGGTTGCAGCTTGATTTCGCAGAAGAAGTCACCATCGATAAAATCGTACTTTACGACCGTCATTACACCAGCGAATGGATTCAGAAATTCACCCTTGAATGCAGCGATGGCTCCAGTTTAGTTTATAACGAAGCAACGGATGCATTAAACAATGATGGCACTGCCACAAATTATGACTTCCCATCCCGCACAGTAACATCAGTGAAATTCATCGTCGATGGCGTCAGCGAGAGCAGCAACGATGTCGGGTTGGCTGAAATGGAAGTCTGGGGGTACATCGACAGTGGCACACCGGATACAATCCCACCGGTGATTTCTGCCGTGCAAGTCGATTCCGTTACAAGCAGCTCGGCACAGATTCAATGGCAGACAGACGAAGCAGCTGATTCTCAAATCGAATACGGCTTGACCGATTCGCTCGGAACATTCACGACGCTGCAAACAGCACCGGTTATCAGTCACGATGTGCAGCTCACCGGATTGGCCGACAGCACGACATATTTTTGCAAAGTCTACTCGAAAGATGATGCAGGTAATCAGGCGACTTCTGCTGTCTTCAGTTTTCAAACTAAAGCTTTGCCACCGCCAGACACAACTGCACCCGTCATTTCTGCCGTGCAAGCCGTGGCAATTACTGAAAATTCGTCACAAATTCAGTGGCAGACAGACGAAGCCGCAGATTCACAAGTCAAATTCGGTCTGACGGATTCTTTGGGATCATTCACCGCTGTGCAAACAGACCTCGTCACCAGTCACGATGTGGCCTTAACGCAGCTTGTGGCAGGAACAAATTACCATTTTAAAGTCTATTCAAAAGATGAAGCCGGCAATCAAGTAGAATCGGCACTTTACAGTTTCGTGACATCTGAAATTCTTGTCAATCCCGGTCCGATACAATTCACCAACATTTCACAGCAGGCAGGCGCCGAAACGCCATCAGGACCACAAGGATATGGGCATGGTGTTGCCGGAGCTGATTACAACAACGACGGCTATACCGATATTTATGTCACCAATTACGACACTGCAAACGCGTTACTCATTAATAACCAGGATGGGACATTCAGTGATCAGGCTGTGGCCTGGTCAGCAACCGGCGGCACAAACTGGTTGGATCGTGGTGTCGGAGCGGCAGACTATAACAACGATTCTTTTGTCGATTTTTATTTGAATGTCGCCGGTGCCAGTGTGTGTTTTCAGAATGATAGCGCCAGAAAATTTATTGATGTATCTTCCAGTAGTGGTATTTCTGATCGCGGGCAGGCGCAAGCCGTTGTCTGGGCTGATTTTAACAATGATGGCCTGCTCGATCTGGTTTCAATCAACTATGGCAATCCGCTGCGTCTATTTGTGCAAAATACCGATCATACATTTACAAACAGAACAAGTGAATATGGATTGAGCAACAAAAACTTTGGTGTTGGTGGCGTTGCGTTTGATATCGAAAATGATGGTGACGTAGATCTTTTTATTTCCCGCGGCGAGACCTATGGCAATCTGCTCCTGGTCAATAATGGCAGCAATTATTTTAATGAACAAGGAAGTCAGCGGGGTGTAGCGACTTCTGAAATGCACGGACAGGGCGTAACCGTCGCTGACTATGATAATGATGGCGATTTGGATCTCTACGTCTGCAGCGATATAAACAGTAATAAACTTTTCCGGAATGATGGCAATGGTTATTTTTCCGATGTTACAGCCAGCGCCGGACTTGTGGATACCGACCGTTCAACCGGGTGCAATTTTGCCGATTTTGATAATGATGGCTGGCCTGATCTTTATGTGTTGATCTTTGATCAACCAAACAAAATTTACAAAAACAATGGAGACGGCTCTTTCACATTTGAACAAAGCACCGGCAGCGAAAGCAATCTTGATGGCTACGGTTCCTGCCTCACCGATTTTGATCGGGATGGTGATATCGATATATTTTTCACCAACTCGGGAGACAGGAGTCAGCTTTTTGATAATACAAGCGGGCAAAGCAATTGGCTTGAAATCAAATTACAGGGAACGACCAGCAATCGGGATGGGATCGGTGCTACGATGGATTTTTATTTCAACAATCTGCGTCAGAGGAGCACCATGCTGGCAGGTGAAGGTTTTGTGTCTGGTCATATTCTGCCCCTGCATGTAGGATTGGGCATGGCCGGCTTTGCTGACAGTGTTGTCGTAAACTGGCCCGCTGGCGGACAAACACGCATTGATGCGCCCGTTGCCAACCAACGCATCGAGGTCATCGAGGGGCAGGCTCCTGTTTATATTCAAAACAACGCGAACGACGACCAGCCACCTGTGATATCTGCCGTTGAATCGGTATCAATTACGGCCCACTCTTCCGAAATCCGTTGGCAAACCGATGAGCCGGCGGATTCAAAAGTTGCATATGGCGAAAGTGATACACTCGGTCTGGTTTCCCCCTTGCAGGCCGATTATGTCACGAGTCACGCTGTGATCCTGACAAATTTAACAGACAGTACAACCTATTTTTACAAAGTCATTTCAAAAGACCATGCCGGAAATGATACAGCCTCAGTTTTGTTTAATTTTACGACACCGGCTGTTGATGAGGAAGCACCAATTCTGACGGACATTTTTGTCGAAAATATAAGCGAAAATGCCGCAACAATCCGCTGGATGTCTGATAAACCCGCAACAAGCACTATTGAATACGGCATCACCACAGCCTACGATTCGATGATAACTTCAATGGAATTTGTCACCGAGCACAGTGTCACTTTAACGGGCTTGCTGAACGACCAATGCTATCACTACCGTGTGCGGGGAAAAGATGTTTCCGGCAATGAGACAGTAGCGCCAGATTCCACATTTACGACGCTTGCCGACACCGTCCCACCGGTCATTACAGCCATTGCTGTTGATGAAATTACTGAAATTTCTGCGCAAATAAGCTGGCAGACAGATGAACCGGCAACAGCCCGGGTCTTGTATGGATCGTCAACAAGCTATAGTGACAGCAGCGTGATTGATTCGACTTTCACAACAATCCACTCTGTGATTTTAAAAAACCTAACGCCAGAGGCACAATACCATTTTGCGATCCATTCCGGTGATGCGTACGGTAATACGAGTAACAGCACCGACCAGACGTTTACTACCGCCGCATACGGTCCGGTTCTCATTCTCAGTGATACTTTTGATAGTACTACAATCGATACAAAAAAATGGCATAAAGGCGCGAATGCAAACAATCAGTCATTCGTAGCAGACGGCTTGTTGCAGCTCAAATCCGACAATTCACAGACAGCATGGGTGAGTACCCGCGAAAAATTCATCGTGAAAAATACTGTCGTAGTCGCCCGCATCAACCAGCCAAACGATGATGGCGATTTGGCAATCTCTCCAACGTACACAGCTGACGCCAGCGCAGGGATTTACGACGAGAGCAATTGGTACCGGTTCTATACCTACCGTTCCGGCACCGGCAATTATTTGCTTTACGTACAATGGCGCAAAGATGGTGTGATCGATGGTCTCGACGTGACCGGTGATTTCGCAATTTCCAGCGACGTCTATCTGCGTCTGCGTATGGATGAAAGTCGAATTCACTTTGATGCGTCTATAGATAGTGAAATATGGACAGAAATGTACAGCGAAGATTTTTCATTGCCGGGATATTCCTTAGAGGATTCCTTCCACTTTGCACTTGAGGCTTATCGCACAGACAGCAAAGGTGAGGTGTTTGTTGATCAGTTTGAAATATTCGATAACAGCCGTGGCATTTTGCAGGCCGACCGGGTAAATACGCTCGCTCTTCGTACAAACGCATTGGAACAACCACGTATACATCTACCGGAAGAATTTTCGATCTCAGCAAATTATCCAAATCCATTCAATCCACAAACTCGGTTTGATGTGCACTTACCAGGGGATGCAGAAATCAATGTGCTGATTTTCAATACCAGTGGGCAACATGTTTCGACACCCTTTTCCGGGTATATGCGGGCGGGCAGCACAACCATACTTTGGAATGGGCGACTGCACAACGGCCTGAACGCACCAAGTGGGGTGTACATCACGCGGATCAACGCGGCCTTTTCGAACGGGAAAAATGAACTCGTATCTCGTCGTATTGTTTTGATGAAATAGCCCAATAACTTCCTGTTTGGCAACTTGAAATAAACTTATTCCTCTTTGCGTTCTTATTTTGTACTCATTCAGTTCCGAAGCCAGCATATTTTATTTCGTTTAAACTGAAATCTCTTCAATTTCACCGGATTTTCGGTACATAACATTTTCCAGGCATTACAAGATGAAACTCCATGAGGAAAAATGAACTACGCAAAACAGATACGTGACTATACCCTTCGAAGCATTTTATATACATTATTCTCGTTGTTCGCTACTGTCGATTTATTGCCGCACGCGCAAGAAACGGACACAAAAATCATCGACGTCTACGTGA
>QQUM01000386.1 GCA_008501545.1 Calditrichota bacterium | reverse complement strand
CGCTGGTCATTTCAAAACGACAATGGGAAGATGAAGTTCTACATTAACACAACCCAGTACCTGTCACCCGATGGAAACAGGCTGGGAGAATATGCCGTTGTAAATGGCAAATACTACGCTGATTTCACTTTGAAATGCGAAGCGAAGACAGAGACCGCCGGACCAGCAAACTACTTTGTCGATCTGGCCATCGTTTTTGGTTTTCAGGATGAAAACAATTATTATTATGCAGGATACAGCAGCAAGGAGGAATACAACGGACTTTATGTCATTAAAAATGCTATACGGACAGAGCTTGCGACATACGATCCCGCCACCATGGGCGATAGTTTTTACCACGATGTTCAAATTACACGAGATGGCAGCTTAATCTACGTTTATTTCGATGGTCAGCTCATCATGACTGCCGATGATGCTACCTTCAGTACCGGACAGGTAGGAATAGGTTCTTTTAATGATCAGGCATGGTTCGATAACTTTATGGTTGAGTCCTGTATCAGCAATCCACCACTTATAACGCATACACCTGTTGCAACCGCAATAGCCGGCTCAGCCATCCCTGTTTCTGCACACATAACCGATGTCACCGATTATGTCAACAATGCTGAGCTCTATTACAGAATTAAAGGAAGTGGAAACTTTACGCTGGCAACTATGTCTGCAAATGGCTCGACCTGGTCAGCTACAATCCCTGCGAATATAATGACGAGTGCAGGAGTTGAGTATTATCTTCGCGCTTATGATAATCTCGGTTATACTTCGAGGACTTCAACTTACCATATCCGTGAACAACTCCCGGCATGTACGGGTGACTTCTCGGAAAATTTTGAAGACGGCAATGCCAATGGCTGGCAGCCGGTGACGCCCGGCTCATGGAATGTCGCCTACCTTGACGGTTCAAATGTCTATAATCTGCACACAGCGGCCACCGGTGATGAATGGAGTCTTCTCTCAACAAAGAAATGGGGTGACTTCGCCATTGAGTTTGAAGCACGATCGACTGCAAATATCTACAAAAACTACACCTTGCTTTTCGGTGTGCCAACACTTTCTGATGGCAATGACAATGGTTATTATCTGAAATTCGGCGTCGGCAACGTCAACTTGTACAAGCAGGAAAATGGTTCAGGTACGCTGATAAAATCGGTCAACCGGGATTATGTTGATGACAATTATTATCACCGTATTCGGGTTGAACACGAAGGATCCGAAATTCGTGTTTGGGCCGATGGTCAACAAGTCTTTGTGCATTCCGACAATACCTGGCAAAGCGGCTATATTGGCCTCAATGTGTTCAAGAGCACCTCTCGATTTGATAATGTCTGCATCAGCGCTCTGCAACCGGAAACAACGATTTTTACCCCGGTGAAAGTCGATGCAGCGCCCGGACACCAGATTATCATTCCGGTGCGACTGACAACATCGGAAGATATCAGCTTTCTACAGCTCACCTTTGATTACGACAATACAATTATAAATTTCATCGGTGCACAGGCAGGAAACGGGGTCCCGGGTTTTAACGTGGGTGAAATAAATGCGAATCCGGCATTTTCACCACAAACTCCCGGCACCAATAAAAATGTCATTGTGCAGTTGTCCGGAAATGGCACGGCCTCATTTACCGGCACGGATGTCCATATACTGAATTTGGAGTTTGTTGCCGTTGGCGGCATAAACACGGTTTCACCACTGGAAATCGACAAAGAATGCAGCCATTCCTTCTTGACGACGAGTGATCCTTTTGATATGTGTGGCAACACCTTGCACACCAACAGAACGTACATCGTTGTTTCCCAATCGAGTTCAATTTCCGGTGAGGTCCGCTATTTTACACAAACCAAGCCGGTTGCCAACACCATAATCGAACTGCGCGAAAACAACCAATTTGTAAAAAGCGCAAACTCGGACTCCACAGGTCACTATACTTTGACTAACCTTGCAGCCGTGCCTTATACGATCAATGCGTCGAAATCCAGCGACATCGGGTCGGCGATAACCGGCTCTGACGTTCTGCATGTCATGCGGTTTATTGCTTTTATTGGTAATCCGGATGCGCATCAAAGAATTGCTGCGGATGTGGATAAAAACGGTTTGCTTACCGGCGCAGACGTCGTGGCTATTTTGCGTCACCTGGCTTTCCTCCAGAGCGGTACGGCCTATTGTGGCACATGGCGTTTTATGCCGGAAGGCGCACAAGTCAATCCGGCAACATCCAGTCAGCAGGATTTCACAGGCTATATTCTCGGCGATGTCAATGGCAGCTGGCGGGGCAACACAGCGCCAAAAATAGGCGCAGCCGGACAACTGGCCTGGAAGGTCAGCAGAAGCGAAAAATTGCTGAAACTGTCGCTTTACAATAAGGGCAGTGGTGTTATTCATACCGGGCAGCTATCATTGAACTGGTATTTTGCGCCGAAAAACACACCTGCTTTTCGACCTGCCGGAGGCGCAATGGCCGCTACGTCACCACTCTCAGATGGCCAGACACATTTTGCCTTCGCAAGTCTGGAAGGTTTTAACAGTGGTGACAAGATTGGTGAAATTAATTTAAATGTAGAGAAAGAAGAACTGGATTCCGCTGTGCTGGTCCGCGTTCTGAAAGCAATCCTGAATGATCTACCGGGTGATGTTCCGGACATCGAGCAGGAGACACTGCAGGCGGAACTACCTGAAAATATTACACTCTACGCCAATTATCCAAATCCATTTAATATTGCGACGCATATTAAATTCGCCATTCCGGAAAAATATGCGGGACAGCAAGTGCGCTTGCAAATCTATACGATTACTGGTGTAAAGATTCGTGATATTCTGCAGCAGAAGCTGGAAAGCGGCCTGCATGAGGTCACCTGGGACGGACGTGATATGCGTGGTGATGTTGTCAGTTCCGGCGTGTATCTGTATCGTTTGCAAGTCGGTGCTGAATTGCGTACGAAGAAGTTAATGCTACTCAAATAAGTTCAAATAGCCAACTCTGACAGGGTTTTGAACTCTGTCAGAGTTCGGTAAGTGTTTATATTATTACAATTTTTTGCCAGGAGATCAAATAAAGATGATCGTTCAAAAATACACCAGATGGCTATTGTCGGTGATTTTATTCATGTCCCCCATAAGCCTGTTTGCGCAACATCAAATAGAAATTGCAGCCATGGAAGTCGCTGTCGGAGATACATTTGAAGTCCCGGTTTTCCTTTCAAGCACAAAAGATATTTCTTTCATTCAAATGACAGTAGAATATGACAGTCTTCAATTAAAACCAGTATCACCATTTGTACTCCCGGGAGCTGATCTTGGTGGTCTGCAACTCGGATTAATCAACACGCAATTAAACAGGCCCCTGCAAGACACCTTGTTAACCTCGAAGCTTTTGTTTCAAATAAGTGGCAATGCACAGTCACTAACCGGCAACGATCTCGAGATTGCTCAACTAAAAATGGTTAAAACAGGCGCAGCCGATACAGCACGCATTGCTTTTGATACTCGCGGAGAATACTGTTCCATTTCAACAACAGAGCTGGCAGACATCATTGAACCGGAACTTGCGTTCATTGATGGCATGATTTACAGCCCGGTACTCGATACTGTTGAACCGAAATCCATCATTCATTTTCCTGTAGATGGCGCTGAATTTCAACCGGGTTTAATCGTCATCAAAGGATCGGCCTACGACTCCTTAGGCAGTGGAATCGCCAGCGTTGAACTCAGTCTGGATGATGGCATGACCTGGATGGCTGTCATTGCCGATTCAGCAAATTTTGATCAATGGCATTATGATTGGCAGGCTGCACCGGGAAGCTACGATTTTATCACGCGTGCAACCGACCTCGCTGGCAATATCGGCTATTCACGCGTTCCTCGTCAAATAACAATAGTCCAGCCAGCAACAGTATTAGAACTCGTCATTCCTGGCGCCGCGCAAGTAGGAACCACAATAGAAATTCCATTGCAAATGCATCATGCTGACAACATCAGTTTCGTGCAAACGACCGTCGAATGGGATTCAAGTGCATTGCGTTTACAAGGTGTCCTCATCGGCGCTAATGCGAACGGTTTCAGTATTGGCCAACTCAACAGAAACCTGCCCTTTTCAACAAGCGCCACCGGAACGAATACGCATGCGTTGTTCCAGGTTGCCGGCAATGGGGTCAATGCACTGACAGGGCAATCGTTGGAAATTGCTGTGCTGCATTTTTCAGTGATCGGCATGCCCGACTCACTTACAGCACTGGCCTTCGATTCAGAATGCACACACACGTATGTTTCAACTGCTGCACTACAGGATATATGTGCCCCTGAACTCCAACTTATTTCACCAGTGCTACCGCTCGTGGCCCAGGATCAAATTGATGGTCATGTTTTGTACTATGCCAACAACCAACCAGTCGATGATGTCACGATCACCATCGCGGGGCCGGAAACCCGTACCGTGATGACAGACCAGGCAGGTGCTTATGTGATCGATGAACTCATTCGCGGGAGTTACACAATGACTGCGATGAAAAGTGGTAATTTGAACAATGCCATTTCTGCATCAGATGCCCTCGCAATATTCCAATCCACTGCTTTTGTGCGTCAACTGACGCCTGCCCAAATTCGTGCAGGTGATGTGGACAGAAACGGACTCCTTACCGGAACAGACGCCCTTGCGGTCTTGCGATATGCCGCTTTTTTTGCTGCTGGAACGGCCGCAGCAGGCGAATGGGAATTCAGCGCCACGGATAGCGTTATCGCTTTACAACGTCAGCACACACATGATCTCTCAGCCTACATCCTCGG
>QQUM01000180.1 GCA_008501545.1 Calditrichota bacterium | reverse complement strand
CTCCAGCAATTCTATGCGTTGAAAAACTGACAGGCTTTCTAAACTCATCTTTTCCATTTTGTTGAGCTTCCTGCCATCAGTTTCCGCTATCAGAATGTGGGTTGTGGTATCAAAAACCGGGGAAATACGTTTATCCCATACGGGAATTGCAACTTTCATAGCAGCCTCCATTTCAGGAAAAGCAAGCTTGGTGCCAGGGAGAGTCGAAGTTTTTTAGATTATTATTTACAGTGATTTGGGGTGTATTTTTCAGCTGGCGAAACAGGATGGAACAGTAGTAGTATTGCTACTGTGCAACCTGGTAGAGTAGCATAGTAGCGAAACCGCTACTCTATTGAGGGCAGAAGGGACTCTTTGATTTGCTGCGTCCATCCCTGGCAGGTAATTGAATACCTAATTGTTTGATTTTGCGAAACAGTGTGGTTTTGTGAATATGGAGTTCTGCTGCCGCAGCCTGACGGTTCCAGTTATTGTGTTCCAGGGCTTTTATAATCGACTGTTTTTCCATTTCTTTAAGCGGGAGTGAACTGACCGGTACGTGCTCATCGTTGCCGTTGGTTGGTTGCAATTCGGAAGGCAGGTTTTGGGGTTCAAGCGCTTTATTGCGGCAGAGCACAAGGGCACGTTCTATTATATTTTCGAGCTCTCGAACATTTCCCGGGTAATTGTGGCGCATAAGTATATCCAGTGCACGCGGTGCTATACTGGTTATGTTTTTGTCTAAGATACGGTTGTGCTTGGCAATAAAATGTTTCACCAGGTGTGGAATGTCTTCGCGACGATCCCGCAGGGGTGGAATGGTAATTTTTATGATGTTGATGCGATAGAACAGGTCTTGACGAAACAGGCCCTGCTCGACGAGCTCCTGCAGATTTTTATTCGTAGCCGCGATAACGCGAACATCGGCGGTGGCAGATTCCGTACTGCCGAGAGGTTCGTATGTCTTGTCCTGCAAAAATCGCAGGAGGCGAACTTGAAATGCAGGGGAGACATCACCGATTTCATCAAGAAGAATGGTGCCACCCTCTGCCTGTGCGATCCGGCCTTTTTTATCTTTTTTGGCATCGGTGAAAGCGCCGGCTTTGTAGCCGAATAACTCAGATTCCAATAAAGTATCCGGCAAGGCGCCACAGTTGACGGCAACAAGCTTTTGTTTTTTTCTTTTGCTCAGATCGTGAATAACCCGGGCGAATAATTCTTTGCCGGTGCCGCTCTCGCCTTCGACGAGCACGATGCTGCCGCTTTCCGCAATTTGTGGCAAAATGTCGAAAATCAACTGCATCTCCCGGTTTTTGCTGATGATATCTGCAAAACTGTAGTTGCCTTCGATTTCCTTGCGTAACTTGTCGACCAGGGTTAAATCACGAAAAATTTCAATACCACCGATTGCTTTGCCGTTTTCCGTCCGCAGCATAGCCGTAGAAATACTGATCGGAATCTGCTCTCCATTTGCATCGATGATGTAGATCATCTTTTCAGAGATGGGTTCTCCGGTCTGCATGGTTTTGCACAAGGCACACTCGGTCTCACAGATGTTGGAACGAAAGACGTTGTAACACGGTTGCCCGACAGCTTCATCGCGTGGAATGCCTGTAATGCGTTCCGCCGCTGTGTTAAAGGTCGTAATCTTTTGATTGGCATCAATTGTGAAAACGCCCTCATTGATGTTGTCCAATATGATTTTACTGTAGTGGTCGAAATTTTTGTGGTGGTTTTGTGCCATGGCTTAATCTATTTAAATTTCTAATAAGATGAAAGAAAAAATATTCTGATTTTATCGGGAAGAAAAATATTTTATTTATGAATTTGAACTTATAGTCTGAAAAATTAATTTTGCGCTGCTGTGTTTTTAGATTAGAATTTCTTAATTTATTGCACGTTTTTGAGGTTGATTCAGATGACAGGATTTCCACAATTCATACAGTGATGATTTCAAGCTGAATGCGACTAAATCCAGAATACAGGGATTAGATTTGCATACAAACGCGATTGCATTTTTCAATTCTGCATAACGGATTGATTTTTAGGTTTTTTTGTCTTTTCCAATCTTTGGCGATGCATGTTGACCTGCATACACTTTTTTCGATTTGTTCGATCCCGTTGCTATTTCGCTAAGTTGATTGTTTATACGGATTTTTGTATAAATATATATTCTTTATTTTTCTTGAAGAAATTCTGAATTATTAGTACCGTATGTGGCTGCGTTTCGCTTTTATTCGAAATAAGCTTTGGTTGGCTTATGTAACATATAAAACTACAGTGGAAAGAGAATTCTATGGCTACCTTATTTGAAAAAACTGCATTTCTGCATCGTCACATTGGCCCGAGCGACGCAGAAACAAGCGCTATGTTGGATACCCTCGGCCACGAATCCCTTGATGCCTTTATCGATAGTGTTATTCCTGACGTGATCCATACATCGTCCCCTTTGAATCTTGCGTTTGCGTTGAGCGAGACTGAAATTGTACAACGTGCCAAAGCACTTTTTTCGAAAAATAAAGTTTATCGCAGTCTCATCGGCCAGGGATATCATGGAACAAAAGTCCCGGCGCTTATTTTGCGCAATATTTTGGAAAATCCCGGCTGGTATACGCAATATACGCCCTATCAGGCTGAAATTTCCCAGGGCCGTTTAGAGGCATTGCTCAACTTTCAAACGATGGTTATCGATCTGACAGCGATGGATATCGCGAACTCCTCGCTTCTGGATGAGAGCACGGCTGCTGCAGAGGCGATGAGCATGTTTTTTGGATCGCACAGGCAGAAAAAAGATCGATTTTTTGTTTCACAGAATTGCCACCCGCAAACCATCGCTGTTGTGCAAACGCGGGCTGAACCCTTGCACATCACAGTCGAGGTCGGTGACGAGGACAGCTTTCAATTCAGCGATGATGTCTTTGGTGCGTTGTTGCAATATCCCACAAGCGATGGTGCGGTGAAGGATTATAGCGAATTCTGCAACCGGGCCCACGAGACCGGGGCTTATGTGGCAGTCGCGGCTGACATTATGAGTTTGTTGCTGTTGACACCACCGGGAGAGTTCGGTGCGGATGCGGTTGTAGGCAGCACCCAACGTTTCGGTGTGCCGATGGGATTTGGCGGCCCGCATGCAGCATTTCTGGCAACCGGGGAAAAATTCAAGCGTTTGATGGCCGGCCGTGTCATCGGTGTTTCGGAAGATTCGAATGGACACCGGGCGTTACGTATGGCATTGCAAACCCGGGAACAACATATACGCCGTGAGAAAGCGACTTCGAATATTTGCACTGCGCAGGTGCTGCTCGCCATCATGGCAAGTATGTATACGGTTTATCACGGTCCGGATGGTCTGCGGCAAATTGCGACCAATATCCATAACTTAGCAAAAACTTTGGCAGCTGGATTGCAAAAACTGGGTTTTTCCCTGGCCCATGATGATTTCTTCGATACGCTTAAAATCCAAACTGGCAAAGCTGCTGAACTTGCTGAATCTGCTCGCAATCAACAAATAAATCTGCGCGTTTATGACGATGGAATCGGTATTGCCCTTGATGAAGAATCGACGTTGGAAGAAGTCGACAAGCTGTTGCGCATTTTTTCCGAAAAGACATCTTCGTGCCTCACAACGGCATCCTTGTTGGAAGATCAGCCTGAAGGATACACCGGTGCGATGCAGCGGCAAAGCGATTACCTGCAGCATCCGGTTTTTAACAGATATCATAGCGAAACGGAAATGTTGCGTTATATGCGGTCACTGGAATTGAAAGATTTGTCGCTGGCGCAAAGCATGATTCCACTGGGATCGTGCACGATGAAGCTGAATGCGACAGCCGAAATGCTGCCGGTTTCCTGGCCTGAAGTTGGTAGCTTGCACCCGTTTGTGCCGGAAGATCAGAGCCTGGGATATGCTGAATTATTCAGGGAGCTTGATGCATGGTTGGTGGAAATTACCGGTTTCGCTGGATTTTCTCTGCAGCCGAATTCCGGTGCACAGGGCGAATACGCAGGTTTACAAGTGATCCGGGCGTACCATAAAAGTCGCGGTGAGTCTGTACGCAATGTCTGTTTAATTCCTTCTTCCGCACACGGCACAAATCCGGCAAGCGCGGTTATGGCCGGTATGAAAGTCGTGGTTGTGAAATGTGATGATCATGGCAATATCGACGTCGAAGATTTGCGCAAAAAAGCGCAGGATAGCAACGGCAGCCTTGCTGCATTAATGGTGACGTATCCCTCGACTCATGGTGTTTTCGAAAAAAGTATAAAAGATATCTGCCAGATAATCCACGAAAATGGCGGTCAGGTTTATATGGACGGAGCCAACATGAATGCGCAGGTCGGATTGTGTAAACCGGCTGAACTTGGCGCTGATGTGTGCCATTTGAACCTGCACAAAACCTTCGCAATTCCCCACGGCGGTGGCGGCCCCGGTGTCGGGCCGATTGGCGTTATGGAGCACCTCATTCCTTTTCTCCCCGGTCACCCCGAATTAAAAAATGGCAGCGACAAAGCGATTGGTCCGATCGCAGCAGCCCCCTGGGGCAGTGCAAGTGTTTTACCGATCTCCTGGGCTTACATCGCAATGATGGGCGGCGATGGGTTGACAGAAGCAACGAAAATTGCCATTCTGAACGCGAATTACATGGCAAAGCGCTTGATCAAAGAGTATAGCGTTTTGTATAAAGGTAACAACAATTGGGTTGCCCACGAATTCATCATCGATTTGCGCCCGTTCAAGCACAGTGCCGGCATCGAAGCAGAAGATGTGGCGAAGCGCCTTATGGACTATGGATTTCATGCGCCGACA
>QQUM01000528.1 GCA_008501545.1 Calditrichota bacterium | reverse complement strand
CAATCCAAATGCTTCCAATACCAAACTCCCGGGATCAGATTTATTTATGCAGGATGCGCTGTTTAAGCCCCCATTGCTGCCAGCACCCGCTCCGGCGTCATGGGCATCGTCAAAACGCGCGCACCACAGGCATCAAAAATGGCGTTCGCGATGACAGCGCCCATACAGATTATCACCGGTTCGCCGCCACCCCGGGGTTTGGGATCATTTGAGTCGACGAGAACGGTTTCGATTTTCGGCAGCCAGGAAAACTTTGGCAATTTATATGTATCGAAGTTGAGATCGGTAATTTTGCCGCCGTTGAAGTGCACTTCTTCGGTCAACGCATAACCCAAACCCATCATGGCACAGCCTTCCATCTGGATTTTTGCTCCTTCAGGATTGATTACGATGCCCATATCCTGTGCAGCCACGATGCGTTTCACTTGCACGAAACCTGTTTTTTTATCGACTTCCACTTCGGCCATGACAGCCACATGCGTTTCAGCATCTATGCCGCAGGCAACACCGAATCCTCGTCCACCGGGTGCTTTTTTACCGTGCCAGCCGATCTGTTTCGCTGCCGCTTTCAGCACACCGATCATTTTTTTGTCTTTGAGATGCTGCAAGCGAAAAGTGAGCGGATCAATTCCGGCCTTAGCCGCCATCATATCAATTTGCGATTCACGGGCAAACGTATTGGAGTTGTTCGCCGGCGCCCGCCAGGCACCGACGGCGAACGGGTGCACGCCCGGTTCATTGCGCCAACCGCTGCCATAGGTCGTTCTTTTGGCATCTGCGATATCGTAAATGACATCGGAGCCACGCGTGCCTGCGAAATAAACGTGGTAATCCCAGAAGGTGATTTTTCCTTCCTTGGATAAACCGGATTTGACTTTCAAAACAGCGGCTGGACGGTATGTATCATAGAAAAATTCCTCGGTGCGTGTCCATGCAACCTGCACCGGTTTGCCGGTTAATTTTGTCAGTTTAGCGGCTTCAATTGCCTGTTGGCTCGCGGATTTGCCACCGAATCCGCCACCGACAAACGGCGTGATCACACGCACTTTTTCCGCCGGCATGTTCAGTTCGCGGGCGATGCGGTCTCTTGTTGGAAATGGTGTCTGTGTCGAGGCCCACACGGTGAGTTTGCCGTTTTCGATTCTCGCTGTTGCTGTGTGTGGTTCCATCGCTGCATGGGCGACATAGGCGTTGTAATACGTCGTATCGAAAACATCTTCAGATGCTTCCCAGTCGCTTGTTGTATCGCCAATTTCATCGATAATCCTGCCTTCTGGTGCGACGCTGAGCAAGTGGTCGTAAATCGTGTTTTCATTCAGCTTTGAATCCGGTGTGTCCCATTTTACTTTAATTTTTTCTAATGCCAATTCAGCAATATCCGGGTGTTTGTGCAGCACGGCAATCATGTCGTCGTTGTGGATAAGCTGCACGCCGTCTACTTTTTCGGCAGCGCCCGTATCGACCGATATTTGTTTCGAATCGTGGGATGGCGGTCGCAAAATGCGTGCGTAGAGCATGTCCGGGAATTGGATATCACCTGCATACTTTGCTTTGCCTGTCACTTTTTCTCGTGCGTCAAGGCGGTTCATGGGTTTGCCGATGATTTTGTAGTTTTGTGCGCTTTTGACCACGGCTTCTTCACTTAAAGTCCGTGTGATTGCCTTGCCCTTTGCCAGTTGGCCGTAACTTACTTTATTATCGGGATTTGCAGTTTCGAAAACGATTCCGTTCTTCACACGCAATTTGTTTTTTTCGATTTTTAGTTGCGCTGCCGCCAGATTGAGCAAAACGGCGCGTGCTTTGGCGCCGGCGGCACGCAAAGCTGGTCCGAAAAAACGTGTCGACATCGAGCCGAATGTGCCCCGATCCCAGGGACACAGATCGGTGTCACCCATAATCATGTGGATGTCTTTGAGTGGTGCATCCAGTTCCTCGGCAATTTCCTGCGCCAGGGAGGTGATGATGCCTTGTCCCATTTCAATTTTACCGGTGAAACAGGAAATGCGACCATCTTCTGCAATGCGCAAATACGCGTTGAAATCCTCGGGATACATGCGCCGCTGACGTGCCTCCAACTCCGTGACAAACTTCATCGGCCCGGCGATAAGAATGAGAATGCCACCACCGAGTGTTTTGATGAAATTTCTGCGGCTGACTGGTTTTTCAATGAGATGATCTGCATGCGCTGCGAGAACTTCTTCCAGTTCATGATTAATGTATGTTTGTTTTTTCATTTGTTATTTCCTCCTGCCATTTTTGCAGCCGCTTCCTGCACTGCCAGGACGATGCGATGATGGGCGCCGCAACGACAGAGGTTGTCTTCCAATCCGGTTAAAATATCATCCCGGCCAGGCTGTGGATTTTTTTGCAAAAGTTCGTAAGCAGTCAGAATCATTCCGGGCGTGCAGTAACCGCACTGCAGGGCATCGTGCTCCATGAACGCTTGCTGCAGAGGGTGCAGTGTGCCGTTTTTTTCCAGCCCTTCAATGGTCATGACGGATTTACCGGCCACATCGCTCATTTGGTATTCGCAGGAACGCACAGCTTCGCCATCGATGATAACGGTGCAGACGCCGCAATGGCTTTCGCCGCAGCCGTATTTGGTGCCCGTCAGACCGAGATCGGAACGCAGCACAGCGAGCAAGGAGCGATCCTCCTCTGTCTCAAGCATTGTTGCTTTGCCGTTCAGAGTGAATTTTATGGTTTGTCGCATCGATGCCTCCTGAACTGGATTTATTGGAGATAATTGTGTTTGCGTTAAATATGGAATGACTGAAACTAAAATATTGAGGGCTATAATGCCAGATTTTTATTGTGAATTTGATGTGCGGGTATGAAGCTTGCTATCCATGGGAGGACTCTGAACAATAAATTTCTGAAAAGTTGATTCCACCAAAAAATCTGACCGGGAATAGTTATCTCAAAGATTGGAGAGCATTTTTTTATTCGAACTCAGTTAAATATAACGAATAGCGAATGAGTCATTTGATACTATTTAAAAACACTTGTTGACTGTGGATAGGAACAAAATGAAATATAATGCACTCAAATTCAGTTCTAGAATTATTCATTAGAAAATTCATTCAAGTTCTACAAAGAAAGAAAAAAAATGCAAATTCCCGATTCTTTTATACTTGTTATTTTTGGTGGTTCCGGTGATTTAACCGAACGAAAACTCATTCCCGCAATGCACAGCCTGTATACAGATCATCTGTTGCCCGGGAAGTTCGCAATTCTCGGACTGGGCCGCAAAGAATTTACGGATGAAATCTATCGGCAACAAATGGTGATAGAAAATACAGCAATTGAGCCACAGGATGAAACCGCCCAATCTTTTTCCCGGCATCTATTTTATCAGCAACTGGATATGAGCCGGGGGGAAGACTATGAAAATTTAGGCAAGCGGCTGAAAGCGCTTGACGAAGAAATGCAGTTGGATGGCAACTACCTTTATTATCTTGCGACACCACCGGGTTTTTTCACCACTGTGACTGCACAGTTGCAAGAACACAATCTCCACAGCGAAGACAATTCATGGCGACGTATTATCATCGAAAAGCCATTCGGGCACGATCTCAAGTCAGCATTGGCATTGAATAAACATTTGACAGACATTTTTGCTGAAGACCAGGTTTATCGCATCGATCATTACCTGGGAAAGGAAACTGTGCAAAATATACTTGCATTGCGTTTTGCCAATGGTATTTTTGAACCGCTCTGGAATCGCAATTTTATCCATCATATCGAAATTACCGCAGCTGAAAATATCGGTGTAGAGGATCGTGGTGGCTATTACGACAATTCGGGTGCTATGCGGGATATGGTGCAAAACCATCTGCTGCAAATTGCAGCGACGGTTGCCATGGAGCCGCCCTCTCTTTTCGAGCCAAAACCTGTCCGCGATGAAAAGGCCAAAGTGTTGCAAGCTATTCGTCCCATCGCGGCGCATGATGTGCCAGGCCAGGTTATTCGTGGCCAGTATATCGCTTCGAAAATTCGGGGTGAAACGGTGGTGAGCTATCGTGATGAAGCGAAGGTTGCACCGGACTCACAGACGGAAACCTTTGTGGCGCTAAAATTTTTCATCGATAACTGGCGCTGGGGTGATGTGCCGTTCTACATTCGCACCGGAAAACGTTTGCCGACACGGGTCACGGAAGTGGTCGCACACTTCAAAAAGACACCCCATCATCTTTTTAAATCCGGCAAGAATGAGAACAGCTCGGAAAATTGTTTAATTATGCGAATCCAGCCGGATGAGGGCATCCTTTTAAAATTTGGCATGAAAGTCCCCGGTGCCGGTTTTCAAATTAAAAATGTTGATATGGATTTTCATTACTCGGATCTGATTGATGACGAATTGCCGGAAGCCTATGAGCGGCTCCTGCTCGATTCTTTGAATGGTGACAACACTTTGTTCGCCCGTGCCGACAGTGTTGAGTTGGCCTGGGCATTCATCGATCCGATTATTCAAGCCTGGGCCGATGATCCGGGTATTAAATTGTACGGCTATCCCGCCGGAACGTGGGGACCGAGATTCGCGCCAACTTTTCGAAGGGACGCCGGAAGACTGGCACTATCCCTGTAAGAATTTGACGGGCGAAGATTCATTTTGTGAGCTGTAAGAAAGGAATTTCTACTGATGCAATCGCAACGTGTGCATATTTTTGA
Source organism: Calditrichota bacterium (assembly GCA_008501545.1). Taxonomy (GTDB): domain Bacteria; phylum Zhuqueibacterota; class Zhuqueibacteria; order Zhuqueibacterales; family Geothermadaptataceae; genus Bioreactorimicrobium. The sequence continues at coordinate 115 of QQUM01000528.1, read as the reverse complement.
AACCGCCGATAAACTGGTGGATGGGTTGACTGCCGCTTTCGTTGATGAAGTCAATACAGCAAATCTGAAAACGCAACCACTTAATATCGTCCTGTCGGGTGGAAATACACCGAAA
>QQUM01000808.1 GCA_008501545.1 Calditrichota bacterium | reverse complement strand
TTACAAAGGCAACCGTGCTCGGAATCTCCGGCGCCCGGTTTGATCACCAGTTGGCAAACCTGCATTTCATGGAAAAATTCTGCCATCGCCTCGAACTGGATTTTGTCGATGATTCCGGTCGGGGCTTTTTTGTTTTTGATGAATATGAATTCGCGGGTCGTATCGGACAGCAGGTGAGTTTGCATGCCCTGCGGAAAGTGGCAGGAATTACGACGAGCGGGCTGAAATATCCATTAAAAAATGAAACGCTAGAGTGGGCTGTCCGCGATGGCCAAAGCAACGAAATCAGCGCTAATCCGGTAAAAATATCCGTAAAATCCGGCAACTTGTTTGTTTTTGTTTGCCATACAGATTAACCACGAACTACGCGAAATTAAATTTTTCGCGTAGTTCGCGTAGTTCGCGTAGTTCGCGTTTTTCGCGGTCCTGAAAAAAAACCAAATTATGATTAACCTCGCACCAGTTGACCAATACATCATTCTCGCCTATTTTCTGTTCACGCTGTGGCTTGGATTTGGCCGGAAAAACCAGTCGGAATCTACTGAAAACTTTCTGGTTGCGGGACGTCGTGTGACACTGCCGGCATTTGTTGCCTCTCTGGTCTCGACCTGGTACGGTGGCATTCTCGGTGTTGGTGAATTCACCTATCGATTTGGCATCTCCAACTGGTTGGTTTTTGGCGTGCCGTATTATGTGTGTGCCATTCTTTTTGCCCTCTTTCTTGCCGGTGTAGCCCGGCGCACCGAGCATTATACAATTCCTGATCAGCTCGAAAAAGTTTATGGCAGCAAGGCACGCACTGCCGGTGCCCTGTTCATCTTTTTGCTTGCTTTGCCTGCGCCCTATTTATTAATGCTGGGCATTTTACTGCATCTCATCCTGCCGATTCCAACCTGGACGGGCATTCTCTTCGCGGCGGGATTTTCTCTGTTATACATTTTTCGCGGTGGATTGCAGGCTGTCATTCGTACGGATCTCCTGCAGTTTGTGCTGATGTTTCTTGGATTCATTATTTTAGTCGGCACAGCCTGGACGCAGTACGGTGGCTTTAGCTTTTTGCAGCAAAAATTGCCCGCACAACATCTCACCTGGCATGGAGGAAATTCCCTGCAATACATTCTCGTGTGGTACGTCATTGCAATGGCGACGCTGGTGGATGCCAATTTTTACCAGCGCTGTTTTGCTGCGAAATCCGAGAAAGTAGCACGGCGGGGTATACTTGTTTCGGTTTTATTCTGGTTGGTGTTTGATTTTCTCACAACCACCGCAGGGCTTTATGCCCGGGTGCTGCTACCGGAACTCCCCGATCCGGCGCAGAGTTTCCCACGACTTGCCGTGTTTCTGCTGCCAGGTATATTTCAGGGGATATTTTTTGTCGCACTGCTGGCGACGATCATGTCGACCCTGGATTCCTTCGGCTTCGTCTCGGCGCTTACAATCGGCCGCGATTTTCTCTGGCGCCTGCGTGGCGGCGATGATGCTTCACTTAATTTCTACACACGCATTGGTTTGCTGTTCACATTCAGTATTTCAGTGGTCATCGCAATCACCAGTTCATCCATCATTTCAATCTGGTATCAGCTTGGCAGCATTGCCACACCGGCCTTGTTGCTGCCCCTTTTGACCAGCTTCAGTAGGAGGTGGAAAATGAGTCCGACAGCAGCGTTTGTAAACATCATTGCAGCAGGCGGGATTTCTGCATTGTGGATTGTAGTGAGTTTGGTGTCAAACCAAATGCCCTTTGGGGTTGATGCTGTTTTTCCAGGGGTGCTTCTGTCAGGAATAATCTACTTGATTGACGCCTGGTTTATAAAAAAAGACTTTAGCTAAAGTAGAATCAGCAAGATTCCGGTATTTCTCACACAAAAAGCGTGTGTGAAAACCGGAACGACCTATTGGTTAAACGGGACTGAAAAATCTTCGCTTGAGTTTTTATTTTTAAATAGTTATCTAAAAATATTAGTTTCGTTTTATGTTATGAGTTGTGTCGTGTAAAACGATGAAAAATTGTTTGATAACATTTAGGCGAAAAAATATTAAATATATATGGACCAGATAAAGGATTTTGCAGAAGGACTTATTAACTGGGCGTCTCTTCAAGAGAATGTGGTTGCAGTTTGTCTTGTTGGCTCACATGCACGTAGTAAAGCAAGAAAAGATTCAGATATCGATATTGTACTTTTGTGTACAAATCCTGATGAATTAATCAGAGAACGTTCCTGGATAAAAATATTTGGTGACATCAAAGAATGTGAAATTGAAAATTTTGGGATGTGTACCTCTCTACGTACTTTTTATCTGGATAATAGAGAAGTTGAGTTTGGTGTTGTGCCGTTAGAGTGGGTGAAAAAACCAATTGATAGTGGAACAAAAAGGGTAATATCTGATGGCATTGTAATTTTACTAGACAAAACATATGAATTAACAAATGTTGTTAATCTAGTAAATATCAATGAGGCGGTTTAACAAACAACTAACGCAAATGCCGATTGCGCCTGCGATATTTGTAGTTTAAATTTCCAGACAAAAATTCTTGCTATGCAACGTTTCGTGATGGCGCCATGTAGTAATGTGTTCTGCAACCTTCCCGCATGGCGATAAACGTCAGCTGCCACGTTAGCTTTATTAATATCCTATTAAGAATAAGGAAACATAAAATCATGTTTCGTGTGGAATTATCAACCTGTTGCAAGCGGTGTATATATATATCTTTTTAAAACGGACGATTTTTCTAAATCAAATAAAATGCTGCTCATCAAATGATGAAATCGCTGTTTGAGAAGCACTTTCAATCATAGCACTGCTGCCGTTAGCACGGGTAACGGTTGGCTCCACTCGTATGATGCTAATATGGAATGTCTGAAAAAGCATCTCGATGAACTCGATACGCAGCATCTCGGTGAACTCGATACGCAGCCTCTTGACGAACTCGCCACTTAGCATCCTGAGTAATCCCACCGCTTTTTGGTGGGATGTATCGAAGGGGCGCTCTCGGGAATGCCACCGCGCCCCTTCGATACGCCCCGGAAAAGCGCCGGGGCTATTCAGGATGCTTTGAGGTTAAAATCAGACTCCCTATAAATTGTTCTATGTCGTAATTGGATTCATAATTATGAAAAATAACTCGTTTATCTTTGCTTGTCTTACTTTTTCTCTCACCATTTCTGTTCATTATATCACTGCACAACCTAAAGATCACGTTAATCCAGAATCCGTTATTCAAGCCATCGACCAGGGCATCGCGTACTTTTATTCTATCAACACCTATGGCGGTTATGTCTATGATGTCACCACGGATTTGCAGGAGCGCTGGGGTGAAAATCGCGTGGATGAACACACCATTGAGGTGCAGCCACCGGGCACGCCGGCTGTGGGCATGACATTTTTACGTGGGTATGGCGTGACGGGCAATAGCAAACATCTGCAGGCGGCAAAAGATGCGGCATTCGCACTGATCAGGGGGCAGAACGATTGGGGCGGGTGGGAACACACCATCAACTTCAAACATCCGCAAACGCGACGCGTCAGTTTTGACGATGACCAGACCCAGAGCGCCATCCGCTTTCTCATGGCGCTCGATCAGCATGTGGATGATGATTCGCTGACCACGGCCATCAACAAAGCCCTGCAGATGATGCTGGATTCGCAACTGGAAAATGGCGGATGGCCGCACAAGTATCCAGTACAGGGGAATTATCACGATTATGCGACCTTCAACGACCATGGAATCAACGACTGCATCCGTACGATGATCGATGCGGTTCGCTACTATGATAAAGAAGAATATCGCGAAAGCCTGAAAAAGGCTGGCCGATTCATGATGATTTCGCAATTACCACCGCCACAATCGGGCTGGGCGCAGCAGTACAATGCATATCTGCAACCCGCATGGGCCCGTGATTTTGAGCCACCGGCTGTCTGTCCGGCTGTGACAGTGAACAACCTGTTTACACTGATGGATCTGTATGCATTCACCAACAACAGCCTGTACCTGAAGCCAATCCCGGATGCAATCCGTTGGTTGGATGAAATCCGCTTGCCCAATGGTAAATGGGCCCGATTCGTGGCCATCGGAACGGGCGAGGCGTTGTATTTCGACCGCGGCCGAATCCGGGTCAATTCGACAGACGAGTTACACATCGAGCGGCGCACCGGATATGGCTATGAATCGAACCTGGCTGTCCGGTTGCAACAGGCCAAAGACCGCTTTTCTGCAATACGAAACAAATCGACAACAACGAAACCGGAGGTTTCCCGGGAGCACCAGCTGCAAAAACTCATTTCCGAAGTAAAGGTCATACTTGCCGCCCAGGACGAACATGGGCGCTGGGTTACAAAAAATGACCGTTTCAAAAAATATGTACCAGGCGTAAGGTGGAATGGCGAGTATCGCGTTGCAGATCGAATTAAAAGTTCTGTGTTCAACCGAAATATCAACGCATTGTGTGCGTATTTGGAGTTGACGAAGGAGCGATAGGGTGATATAAAATAATAAACCGTAATAATGAAAATAACGCTGACAGGGTTCCGAACCCTGTCAGCGTTTTCGCTACAAGGTTGTGGTAAAAATCACATAAAAATGAAAATTAGCCAGGTGCGACGCATTTATTTCCGAAAGGCCTGCAAATTTTTGATGATGCCTGGAAACTTCGGAGTGAAGCGCATCGCACCTTTAAAATGGAGGAAGAAAGATGAAAACTGTAAAATTTTTAGTTACTGCATGTTTTTGCATTGTGTTTACAGGCTGTGCGAACAAAGCTGTTCCTATCTTTAATAGTAAAGATTTAACCGGC
>QQUM01000187.1 GCA_008501545.1 Calditrichota bacterium | reverse complement strand
CAAAGGCACGACCAAGGCAAGCAAGGCATGAACCCTTTCTCGCAATGTTCCATTAAAACGAGCCGCCCGGTTGTGCTGGGCAAGGTATAATTTTTCCGCTTCATCCAAAATTGTCGGGATAAAACGAATTGCAATAGAAGTCATCAGGGCAAATTCATGTACCGGCATTTTAAGCTGTTTGAGTGGTGCCAGCATCTTTTCTATCGCATCTGTAAATTCGAGTGGCGCTGTTGTCAATGTCAATAGAGAGGAAAACACGATGAACATTCCAATGCGCAGACAATATATAATCGCTGTTTGCAGTGCGTTGTAAGTAATCTGAATTGGTCCCAGCGCGAAAAGAACTTTCCCTTCTGAAGACAGAAAAAGTATATGCCACAAAAAAGTCAGGATGAATAAATATAAAAATGGTCGAAGATTTTTTAAAAGAACAATACCGGGAATTTGCGATTGGCGATATAAAAATATGATCAGTCCGCCCCAAGTTGCATAGCCAAACCAGCTTTGAGTTGCAAAAATTGTAACGAGAATAATCGCAGTAGTGATAACTTTTGTTCTGGGATCAAGGCGGTGAACAAGGGAATCGCCGGGGAAATACTTACCTAATGTTATATCTCTGTTTAATCGCATCATATCAAGCCGGATAAAGCTGGTAAATATAGTGGAATGAGACTGTAATATCAATAAAAAACTCCTCGCATTTTTTCTTGACTTTTTGGACCAGGAATTATATGTTGATCTTCCGTTCTTGATTAATCGGTGTCCTTCCAGCACACCACCCAAACATGGATGTGTTATACCGATGACAGGGCCAGAGCCTAGTTTTCAATTAGGCTGAATTTTTATTTTGCAACCTGAGAAGTAAACAAATCTTTTTCCTACCAGTTCTTCTGGAAGCTTTTACAAGATCGACTTCAGGGAAATACATGCTTCGACTATTTTTATAAATTTGCAATTGTAAATCAATAATGAGCCACCTGTGCTACAGTACTGTGCAGGAATGTGCACTCTGTTGTCACTCAAACATCCCCGGGATTTGTCATTATGCAACTGCAGATAAACATCCGATTTGTACCCGATATTTACACAGCGAATTGCGTAACATTTGATAAAGAAAAAGGCATGACTTATGTGTACAGTTAAAAGCATTCATTTGGATTGGAGTGAGCCATATGAAAAAAGTTGACCTTGTGCAATCAGCTATGCAAATTCTCAATCAATGCATGCACACAGAAAATCATAATATCACTATTTTTTGTGGTGAAAAATCACAAAAGACCGGACAACTTCTGTACAAGGCCGCAAATATACTTTCCCGAGATGTTTTACTTCTCCAAATGGACATGGCCAAATTTTTCTCTACGGAGAAACCACAACCGGTTGTCGATTTAATGAATGCAGCCGGTTTAATTGTAGTAACGGATAAAAATGTCACCCAGCACAAACTTCGGCACGCTTTCAAAGAGAATCCCGATGTCCGGATTCTTTGCATAAATTCCCCAAATGAGCAATCGGTGAACCGCTGGATGAAAGCAAACCACTCACGTATCGCGTTACGCACTAACAAAATTGCAGATATTTTTTCGATCGGACATAAACTTAAAATGCAAACTCCGGCGGGTACTTCACTTGATATGTCGATTAAACCGTCCATGATTATTGCAGATGCACCCGCGATAAATGGAACACCACGTGTTTGCTTACTCCCTGCCGGTGCGGTTAAAATATTCCCGGATGCAGGCAGTGTAAATGGCAAGCTGGCTATAAATTTTCTCACAGGAACGAAACAAAAGGATGCACCTGCGACACTCATCGTAAAAAACGGTCTCATCCATCAAATTCGCGGTAAAAATATAACTGCAGAGCTTTTACGACGACAACTCAAACGAAGCAAGCCAAACGCCCGGAAAATTGTAAATTTTAGTATTGGCACAAACGACACGGCATCCTTCGGTAACTCGGTTTTTGAGGATCAAAAAGTTTTAGGTGGCGCCTGTGTCTTTATTGGTGAACCGGAAGAGAAACCATCTGCACAGGTAAATTTAACAAGTGCAGTAATGCTCTCCCCTTCAATTTATATCGATGGCAGAAAAATTCTGGAAAATGGGCTTCTCGCACTGAACTAGTTTTTGTTCGCGAATACAACATATTTTCTTCACCAGCTTATTTTTTAAACAGTCTCTCCCTCCAAAACATTTACACCACATCATGCACAACTCTCGGTAAATTTCAGCGTTTTTAAATCCTCCCCACCATCCTTTTTTATTTTCAATTCAGACGTGACTATCTTTCTTTTGCACAAAGTAATTTTTCTTTTAACTTTACATGGCATACTAAAAATGCGTTATAAAAACACCTCACTCAGATAGAGATTAAACCTGCCTTAGTAAATTGGAGAATTCGAATGCCAAGGAATGAACATCACTTTTTGTCTGCATCACAAATCGATACTTTATTAAAGGATTGCTTTAATCTGACAGATGATGACAAGACGCTTGCCATTTTAGTTGATGTCCCCGACGAGAACCTGCAGGATTGCCAGGACTGGCAATTCAGACGGCGATTTGCATTGCACTGGCAAGAACAACTCACTCGTCTTTACGGAAACAAGAAAAACATTAATATCTACTATTACCCCAACGTTGGTGCGAACAACGCTGATTTACCTGACCGGTTTTTTGTCTACACCGGGGATATAGAAAATTTGACTGCTGAAAAATTGCAATCCAGCGGTAAAGCCGAAGCCGTTGCGCATGTCTTGCAAAACACCCAAATCGCGATTGCAATGACACAACTTTCCGCAACCGCACCACTCAAAAATGCTCGGACGCAAGCATAAGTTTCGTGGTGCAACTATGCCCAATTTTACAGCACCTATGATCCCCGCACTGGCCCTTGATTACCAAAAGGTCAATTCGAGAGTAATGTACATAAAGGAAAGACTCGACAATGCGATCCGTGTCGAATACCTGTTTGCAACACCAGGGGACCAATACCAGTTCATTGCTGATACGCGCTATCGTACTGCACACGCATCCAGCGGCCTCATGCATGAACCGCAGCAAGTTGGTAATCTACCATCTGGTGAATCGTATATCGTGCCGTACGAAGGTGAAAAGGAAGGTGATCCGAGTGCATCAACAGGCATTATTCCTGTACAATTTGGAGAAGAAATTGTACTCTATAAAATTGTGAACAACCGCGCCGTCGAGATAATGAGTGATGGGACCACATCCGAGAAGGAAAGGAAGTTACTGGAAGCTGAACCAGCCTATGGCAATGTTGCAGAGCTTGGATTTGGCGTACTTGATGTATTCGGTGTGCAGCCTGTCGGGAGTATTTTGCTGGATGAAAAATTAGGTGTCCACATTGCATTTGGACGAAGTGAGCATTTCGGTGGAATTGTCAGTCCTGCATCATTTAATAAAAAAGAAAACGTCGTCCACATAGACCGCGTTTACATACCCGCGTGTCAGAAGGATATCCGTATTTTTTCCGTCACTTTTGTTTATGAGGATGGTCGCCGGGAAAACATTGTCGCAAATGATAAATATTTGTTTTGAAGTAACATCCTTTAAAATCACCCAATCACAGCCATGCTGGATACAAGGACATTTGGGGACAAGGTCTGTAAAAAAAATGCTCTCACAAAACAAGTGAGAGCATTTTCATTTAAAAAGTACCAAAATGATCAATGTTTTTGATGAGATTTTACTATCATGATGGTCATTTTGATGTTCATATAAGCGAAACGAATTAATTGCCAGAGAAGGTTTTTACGCATATGCAAAACAAATTTTGTCGGTTTTGTCGCGTAATATTCTTTTTCATATGGTTTACCAGTGTCCATTATTTTATTTCTCCTTCATTATTCAGGTATGATATACCAAAATGGATTGGCTTTTGCTTTATATAGAAATCCATGGTGCAAAAGTATCTTGATCCAGTGAGCTGCAAGCCCAATTTCACCGTAAGAATAGCGGATATCCCGTCCATAGTCGGGATATTTCTCAAAATCATGTACGATTGGAAACATCGTCATGGCTACGGCACTCCCACTGATCAGATTATTACCGGCGGATGCAACACAGGCTGCACCAATCTGTGACATAGAAGCAGTATAGGTTGGTTCATTGGTTTTACCGGTGATCATATCACAGATGCTCATCGCCACAGCCTTCCCTATCATTGCCGAAGGCATTCCGGTGCGCGGTGGTGTCGGATTGATCGGGGTCCCGTTCGCACTTTTCATTGGCTTTGAAATGAGGTGCGGAGGGGCAAAAGCAATTCCTGCAGCAAAAATATTATTCCATTTTTGATTTTGATAAGTGCGAGGCCAATCACTTCCTTTCCATTCCGTAAATGGTTTTTGCGTATAATCACCATCGACAAACATAAAGCCATTCGCAGCAAATAGTTGATCTGTGATATCGGTATTTTTTTGATCGTACGCACGCAGTCCGACACCGCTAAAGGGCGGGATAAGCATGGCGAAATCAAATTCCATTTCGTGTTTGCTTCCGTCCATCAGTTCATATTCAAGGCGATTTTTTTCCACATTGTAGACATGAGCTGAAGTCACCCAATCAATACCGCGTTCGGCAAAAAGTGATTCCGCAAAAAGTTTGCTATGGGTAACGTAACCACCCCGCTTCAATTGCAAACCGCCGACCCCGAAATCGCCAAGCACACTTTCATTGCTGATATAAACAATTTCCGCCATATCCCTGACTTTATTTTTCCGAAGCTCGTATTCGACATTAAAAAGGTATTCAAAAGCAGCCCCCTGGCAGG
>QQUM01000688.1 GCA_008501545.1 Calditrichota bacterium | reverse complement strand
TAACAGTTAAGTCATATAAGAGATACAAATGACAATCGATGCCATTAATTAGCAGTATTGGGAGGTCTAGTAAATAATTTTCGGAAGGTATACAGAACTCAAATTTCTTCCATTATCCGCGTTACCAATAGATACTCTTTATAAATCACAACTTAAACTGTACTTTCTTCCTTGTTGCAAAATAAAAGCGCATCCTTGCGCAAGGCAATAAAAGACAGGGAACCGGTCACCCAGGTGCAATTCGGCCTTATCAACACAAATGACCTCAAGATGTCCAATTCCCTGACATATTGAATCCCGTCCATAGGAGGAGGTTGGGTGGTTCCAACAACCATAAAATACCAACTTATTTAGCCAAACTAAATTGGCAGACTATGATTTTCAAAACATGGTCCGTGCTCATTCTTGAGCTGGTTCCCGCCGATCCCTGGCAGGCTGTGTATCCAGGCAGTAGCAATGGCCGCGGCCGATCGTTGATGAATTTGACCAGCCCTGTCAATTCTCATCGTCCAGATGAGATTTCTTTCCAATGCCATACAATTATGTATTTGGCCACAGTTCTTGAAGCATTTTCCTTGATAAAGAACTGCCCCGAGAAACATATCTGCCATTCCTTAGCTGATATGTTTTCGGAACAGGCTTGCTTCAAAACCATCTTTTCTTATTTCGGCCCCGCTAAACGGGTATTTGAAAAAGCTTCCAGGGCTTTCTTACCTGACTTCGAGAACCGAAATAAAAGCAAGTTAATGCTCGATCCATGAGCTTGTCGTTCCCTTGGAAATGTCCTTATTTCCATTGTCAAACTTTTATACAACATCCATGCCACATCCAATAACAGCTGCATTTAAAAGTATTCTTTAAGGATGTTTAAATAGATGTTTCGCACGACTTCGTCTAAAAACATGGGAATCAAGAAAGATGAAAGATATACAAGAAGGGAGTAATTTGAGGCTAATTCTAGCGATTTTCAAGAGTGCAAGGAAACGAATTGGATCCAAAAATATTTTGAATAGCCAATTCATTTCCAAAATCAAAATTCATTTTTTTCCTTCGAAACACGAAATGTGGGAAGGGCGACAAGCATGAAATCATATACCAAAATTGTAATTTAATTCCATTTTTGAAATTACTTACAATTTCGAATTCCAAAATTCAATCGTCGACCATCGAAAGCCCAATGCGGCCTTTGGCAATATCAATTGATAATATTTTTACATCGACTACATCCCCGACACTGACGATATCCATTGGATTTTTCACGTATCGATTGGCCATTTTCGAAATGTGTACAAGGCCATCCTGTTTCACACCAATATCGACGAAAGCCCCGAAATCAACCACGTTTCTTACGGTGCCTTTCATCCGCATTCCCGCTTGTAAGTCTTCCATCTTCAACACATCATTTCGAAAAATCGGCGCATCCATCGCATCACGTGGATCCCGCTCCGGTTTTTCGATGGCATCGAGGATATCCTGCAAGGTCGGCAGACCAACAGCAAGCTCATTGGCGAGTTGCGCTACATTCAATCCATTGGTTTTGAGTTTTATTTTTACCAAAGGACCGGATGAACGGGCTTCGGATGGCTGAATCTGCAGGCGCTGGAGAAAAGCTTCTGCAGTTTCATAACTTTCCGGATGGATCGCGGTACTATCGAAGAACACATCCCCATCAGGAATTCGCAAAAAACCAGCACATTGCGTAAATGCTTTCGGCCCCATTCCTTTTACCTGGAGCAGCTGCTGACGGCTGACAAACCGTCCATTTTGATCACGGAAATCAACGATGTTCCGTGCAATACTGCGGCGAATTCCAGCCACATGGTTTAACAAAGCTACAGATGCCGTGTTTAAGTTAACGCCCACACTGTTTACGGCACTTTCAACAACCCGCTCGAGCTCTCTTAACAAATTACTCTGGTTGACATCATGCTGATACAATCCAACACCAATGGATTTAGGATCGATTTTAACCAACTCGGCCAGGGGATCCAATAGCCGGCGAGCGATGGAAATATTTCCACGCTGTGCGGCATCAAGATCGGGAAATTCCTCTTTCGCAAGAGCAGACGCAGAATAAACTGAAGCGCCCGCTTCATTGACGATAATATACTGCAGCTGCACATCATCGATCTCACCAATCGTTTCAGCAACGAGCTGTTCGGTCTCCCGGCTGGCTGTCCCATTCCCAATTGCAATGACACTCACATCGTATTTTTTTACCAGATTTTTAATCTGAATTTTTGCATAGTCCCAGCGATTTTGGGGTTGGTGTGGATAAATTGTATCACCATCGAGGTATTTCCCGGTCCCGTCGATAACCGCAACTTTGCAGCCCGTGCGATAGGCCGGATCAATCCCCATAATGATATGGCCTTTCACAGGCGGCTGCATCAACAGATTGTGCAGGTTTTCGGAAAAAATATTGATAGCATGATCATCTGCCAATTCAGTCAGATGCCCTCGCACTTCCCTTTCAATAGCCGGAGCGATCAGCCGGGAATAGGCGTCAGCCACCGCTTTGCTGATTTCATCACAAAAGATACATTTTTCATTGGTGACAACCTGCTTCCCCAGCCATCCGATTAAATCTTCTGCCGGTGGCTCAATTTTCACACGCAGAAAACCATCGCGTTCGCCACGATTGATAGCCAGCACCCGGTATGGTAAAATTTTCTTTACCGAATCCCTGTATTCGGCATATATTTCATAAACATCCAGATTTTGCGGATCTTTTGCCTCAGAGATAAGTTCACCTGACGCCAACGTAACTTCCCGAATGTACTTGCGAAACTCTGCTGTATCGGAGATGATTTCAGCGATGACATCTCGTGCGCCACTTAATGCCTCTTCGGCGGTGGCAACTTCTTTTTCTGTGTCGATGTATTCTGAGGCAATTTGGATGGGATCGCCGTCGAGGTCCTCCTGAGCCAACATGCGCGTCGCAAGCGGTTCAAGGCCCTTTTCCTTTGCGATTGTCGCCCGGGTGCGCCGTTTTGGTTTGTACGGCAGATACAAGTCTTCCACTTCCTGCAATTTTGTGGCAGCGAAAATCTGTGCGCGTAAATCATCGGTAAGTTTCCCTTGTTCTTCAATGGAATGCAGCACCGTGTCTTTGCGTTCCTGAAGCAATCGCATATAACGAATCCGGTCCTCAATAGCACGGATCTGCACTTCATCAAGACCACCGGTCACTTCCTTGCGATAGCGCGCGATAAATGGGACTGTGTTTTCGTCATCGAGCAACCCGACAGTTGCTGCGACTTGTGCCGATTTTAATTCCAGTTCTTTGGCGATAAGTTTTATAAAATCTTGCTCTGTCAAGGGAAACCTCCGTTAATTTCGTTACAGTAAAACAAGATTAAAATAGAGATTTTTCGAATATATGCAAGTAAAGAGGGAGAAAAGAAGTCGGGAAAATCACAGGTATTTGCAGGCTCAAAACAACAAATTTGAGCCTGCAAATTATTTAGATAAAGGTGTAGGTTAAGCCAAGCGCTAAAGATTGATTGATCTGTCTTTTCAGTGAGACTGTTTTATCATAAAGCAGGCGGAAATTCATGTTGACACTGACGTATTTCGCCACTTTTGCCCGAAAAATATTATCCCAGTTGACATCGATCTCATCGAATGCTTCAAGATTGGAGAACATTTCGAGCTTGCTGGTTACACGCAGGTTGTCACTTAATTTGCGGGAAAAATCAGTCGTTGATTCAAAGCCAATTTCTGTCTTTAATTTCTCGATTGTTTCTGTTTTCGGATCATCGGCGAACGGCTTTGGAAAATCCGATGTCACAGTCTGCTTAAAACTCAGACCAGCTCGTGTTCGCAAGCCCTTTGCCGGCTCGATACCAAAGCCAGTGCTTTCGGTAAAGTAGCCTGGATCGAGAAATGCTGAGACCTGATTTTTCTCGGCTTTATTAATGTATTTGAATCCTTCTGCAAATTGTGATTGCATCGTCAATGCGCCGTAAGGATTTACATAACTGCCCATTTTGTACGTAAACACTGTCTCAAGTTTAATTTCATCAACGGATTTACGAAAATTGAAACCGTCAACTTTGGTTTTTCCAAAATTGAATTTGCTTGCAGTCGTCCATTTATATTTTTTATGATTTTTTTCAAATTTACTCGTCACCAGAATCTGCCAGGCAATGGTGTTTTCACCACCTTTTGCCCAATTATCAAAACTCACGTGTGTCATATTCAAAGCACCGACAAGCTTGTTCCGCCAGCCGTATTTTTCTTCTTTTTTTTCCTTTGCATTTACTGCGCTAATTAAGATGGTTAGGAACAGAATCAAAAAGCAACTCTGTTTCGACATTTATTTCCTCCATTTCAGTATAAATTCTCATGTTTTAAGTTTAAAATTGCTGCTAAAAGTATTAGTCAAATTTATTAATGGCAAGGCTGAAATCTCATATGATAATCTTTTACATTCATGTCATTGGACTATGACAATCAACCGATTTTTTACAGCATGAAAATATGTCGGATGATCCCATTGCAGAGTCCATTTAATTTCGCTTGCCAACAAAATGCGTCTTGCTTATATTTCGCACTACGATTTAATCGTACTACGATATAACAGAGAGCGTATTTTGCCCCAAAAAACCGAGCCAATCGATGACCTTTTGTGCATATTCCCCGGAATTATGCACCATTTCCATAATCTCAGCAGCGCTGTTTCCCGCATGCATGACCTGACATTAGCGCAATTTCGATTAATTCAACTGCTCGCTCAAAAAGAAAAATGCACAGTCAATGAAATTGCGCATGAACTCGGTATAGCCCAGAG
>QQUM01000214.1 GCA_008501545.1 Calditrichota bacterium | reverse complement strand
TTGCTGAGTACGAAACTGGATTACAATGGCAACGCAAGTTCGCAAATTCGAATTTGGATTGGTGATGGCATGGTGGCAATTCCGGAAATTGGTAAATCGAGTGCACGCACAAGCACAGGTGTGATTGATACGTTAAAAGTTACAGCGGGTGATCTCGCCGTTAGTCTGACAGCGTATTATATTCCCAATTCAATATCAAATCCCAACGGTGGAACAGTCAGTTTTAACGAGTTCTGCGATTTCATTGGTGCCGCTACTGACTATGCACGTAATTTTGTTGATAATGGCGAAATTCAAGTCATGCAAGTATCGCCCACGAACAAACCAACGGACGCAGAAGACTACGATGATACAAAATCGACAGTTGATGTGTTGCTAACCGATCTGGAAACACCCATGGGTGACGGCGTGTACTATGGTATGCAAAATGTCAGTTCCAGACTACTGGAAGATCAGGATGATAGCCAGTTTGAAGCAGCAAATACACTGCAGCTTTACACTGATGGAAATGCCGCAAGCAATTCATTTAATGTAATTAACCGAACGAGCACGCATGTGACACGTGGCGCTGCTTATTATGTAACAGGTGCGACCACAGAAGAAAAGCGTGAGCAAATGCTGGGACTGTTGCTCGACCTGGTCGATTATGACGGCAATGGCATTGTCCATTGGATGATTGGCAGTGATGGCCATATCCATGAGTTGGGCCACCAGGTTAAAAATGCCATTTACATGTTCCGTGGAAAAGAATTGCGATAAAAAGACGATGATATTCTGATTCTATTCAAACGGGAAGTAGTAAAAATGGCTAAGAATTGGATGATATATGGTGCGAATGGCTATACCGGAACACTTATCGCGCACGAGGCAAAGTCCCGTGGCATGCAGCCGGTTTTAGCCGGTCGCTCGCACGAACGCCTGCAACCACTCGCGCAGGAATTAAATCTTGAGTCCCTTGTTTGTGACCTGGCTGACCGGGAGGCTTTGCATAAATATGTTGCAAATATGGACCTGGTGTTGCATTGTGCCGGACCCTTTATTCATACCTGTGATCCGATGCTGGCGGCCTGTCTTGCAGGCGGTGCCAATTATTTGGATATTACCGGTGAAGTACCCGTATTTGAGTCCGTTTTTAATTTTGATGCAGAAGCAAAAGCAAAGCACATCGCTTTAATTCCCGGTGTTGGTTTTGATGTGATTCCTACGGATTGCCTCGCCGTATATACTGCAAAAAAACTCAATGATCCTGTAGAACTGGAAATTGCCTTCAGCAGCAACAGCACGGCAAGTCGCGGTACAACAAAAACAATCGTTGAACACCTGCGATTTGGTGTGCAGGCCCGCCGCGATGGCCGACTTGTCTCGATACCAGCGGCAAAATATGCCAAGCGCGTCCCCTTTGCCGACAAAGACCGGGATGTTCTGCCAATCAGCTGGGGGGATGTGGCAACAGCATGGCGTTCGACTGGAATTAAAAATATTACCACTTACACGAGCTTTCCCAATCGGCTTATAAACCATTATCGATGGGTTGAACCGATCACACGCAACATGTTCTCGCTTTCTCCAACCCGAAAAATAGCACAGAAATGGGTTGATAAACATGTCTCCGGCCCGAATACTGAAAAGCGGGAAAAGGCCCAATCACAGGTTTGGTGTGCAGTTCGCAATGAAAAGGGCGACATGGCGCAGGCGTGGTTACAGACCTGTGAAGCGTATAAATTTACAGCCATTGCTGCAGTAAGTGCAGTCGAATCAGTTTTCGATAAAAAGCTGAGTGGAGCCTTCACGCCAACCCAGGCATTTGGTGAAGAATTTGTCCTGAGTGTCCCGGGTTCTCGCATATTGGATAATCTGGAGCGCCGGATATCCTGATAAATTTGCATTCCGTTCCATTTTTTCCCGCCATAATCATCTTTTTATTTTGAAACGTCACTTTTCAAGTTGAAAAGTGACGCCTGCATACTATTAAACTTTTTGTATTGTTTTTCATTTCTTTAGATCTCTTTAAGTCTAGTAAAATCAATTTAATAAATGGCTTTTCTTCATCCTTTTATGATTTTGGCACGACAGTTGTCAGTGAGTTATGAATTAGGATTAGTAATAAAATATCCAAAGCTTTCCTGTTATTTATATTTTGGGATGGAAGATGAGTAAGCGTTTCATTTTATTTGTTGGTTTCAATCTTTTGCTTATTCTGCTTTTTAAAAGCGAACTAGCAGCGAATACATATGGGAGTATTCACGGCCGCGTTTATCTGGGGAATGAAAAACGTGCCGAGCCTGGCGCTAATATTCTCGTCCTGGGGACGTCCTGGGGAACGACAACAAATGCTGAAGGAGAATTTTCCCTCACACGAATTCCTCCGGGCCGGTACACTTTAAAGGCATCATTCATAGGATACGAGACGGTTGAGAAAGTCGATATCAGGGTTATGCAAGGGGAGAGCACGGCAGTCGAATTTCATCTGCGTGGAAGCGTGATAGAAATGGATGAGGTCGTTGTCACGGGGAGCTACGTCAAACATTTACTGAAAGACACGCCTGTTATTACTGAAGTTATTTCCGAACAGAAAATTGCCGATACGGGAGGCTCCGATCTCGTCGATGTCATCCGTGAGCAGACTGGCATTGAAATAAGCTACGGCATCGGGCGCACCCAGAGTGCGCAACTTCAGGGATTGAACGACAACCACGTCCTGGTTCTCGTCGATGGCGAACGGACTACCGGCAAGGTTGATGGTGCCCTCGATCTTGGCCAAATTCCTATCGATCAGATCAAACGCATCGAGACTGTTAAAGGCCCCATGTCCAGCATTTACGGCTCCGATGCATTGGGTGGTGTCATAAATATCATTACAAAATCACCCATTCGTGCACCATTGGCCAGTGCATCGGTTGATATCGGGACGAACGGTCGACAGGATTATCGCATGGCTTTTTCCCAAAAGTGGGAAAATATAAACAACGAGGATCGCTCGCTGGCGCTTGGATTGAGTGGTAACTGGAATAAATATTTTGGCATCGACTATGTCGAAGAAGATAACTTTTCCGAGCTTCCGGAATATGATAAAAAAAATGCGACTTTCAATTTGTTTTATAAACACGAGAACCATCTCGAATTTGGGCTCAAGTCCACGTTTTATAAAGATGAAAACGAATGGTTGGCCGGTGATAAATTTTCCCTATTCACAGACATTTCCGGCAATACAAAATACGGCTCGACGATGCGCATGAAGTACAGTTTCACCCCGCGCTTCAGCTTGCTGGGAACTGTCAATTATTCTGGAAATGAGCATACTTTGGATGAATACGGGCAGTCTGGTAAATTGGTAAAATCAGATGTGAGTAATACGGCTTTGCTCAATTACCGCTTGCAGGCTACGGTGCTCCCCTATAAATCCAGTGTGCTTACCTTTGGTGCAGAACAAATTATCGATGAAATTGAGTCAGATCGAATTTTAAATCGTGAAAAGGATTACACGACGAATGTGCTCTTTTTCGAAGACGAGTGGATGCTCTCCGATTTAACTTTGACGCTCGGTGGGCGTTATTCTGATAACTCGGTGTATGGCAGCTTTTTCGCACCAAAGATTTCTTTGCTTTACAAGGCACTTGAAAATCTGCGCTTGCGTGGTGGCTTTGGACGCGGATTTCGCCAACCCAGCATGAAGGAGTTATACATCGATTTTTTCAGTACCGTCGGCTATGCTGTACGCGGTGCGCCTGATCTTAAGCCTGAAAAATCTAACGGATACAATCTGGGGATCGAATACGATGCCAGCGACATCCTGTGGTTGCGACTGAATTCATTTTACAATCAAGTGGAATCGCTCATCGATTATTATACCTGGGGAGTGGAAAACGGCCGTACGATTTTCAGCTATTACAATATTTATGAAGCGATTACCAAAGGTGTTGAAGTTGACGCGACGCTGAACCTGATTGATGGCATTACCGCAGAACTTGGCTATAGCTACACGAGCGCGCAAAACAACAATGGCATCGATTTGCCATATCGCGTACCGCACTTTTTAAAGTGGAAATTGGTCTATGAACCGGATATCTGGGGATTGCGTGCCAATATCCGTGGACGCTGGTTTGATGAAAAGCCGGTGCTCGATGATCAGGTCAATAAAGATATTTATTCTGCTGATGTACCAATTCTGTACTCTTATGTCCATTCTTATTCGCTTTGGGATGTACAAATCTCAAAGAAAATCAAACAAAACTATAGATTGCAAGCCGGAATAAATAACCTGGCAAATGAAAAATCCTACCCGTTTGGCCAGATTAAAGGTCGGGAATACTATGTATCTTTTAAAGTCACCATTAATTAACGTGTTTTATTGAGGAGTACACTGATGAATCAATTCAGAAATACAATGATCCTGTTGCTTACTATTGCATTTTTCTTCGCATGTGAAAAAGACAAAAATCCGGTAAGTAATAACGATTCAGATTACGCAACAGTCCAGACGACAAATGTGAAGGACGGGGCTGTTTATTATAATTTTTCCCGGGAGTCGACGGTTCAGGTGTATGATTTAAAATTTGGAACCTACAATCGCAGCCCCGAATTCCACCTTAATCCCGAATCCCTTGGCGCGGATAATGTGAAAATATACCTCGTTGAGGATGCCGCGTTGGCGGATGTGGACACTGTAGATAGCGCAGCTTTCGCCGTTGATGCAGATTCTTCCATCGCCGGCGATAGCTGGTATAATTACGATTTCCAAACACACACGCTCTCAGCAAAACAGAATGTTTACGTTCTAAAATCCGCTGCCGGCACCGT
>QQUM01000265.1 GCA_008501545.1 Calditrichota bacterium | reverse complement strand
AATTAATTATGTAAAACAGGAAACAGGAGTTTAAATTGTCCACAAAAAAGTGGCTTTTAACCAATGGACTGGGCGGCTTTTGTCTCGATATCAAGCCGGATACGCAGGATGCTTCAGGACATCTTTTTTACTTGCCCCTCAAACCGCCACTCAAAACGCAACCCGTTGTGCACCACCTTTATGACCAGGTTTCGTGGCAGGGAAACTGGGTTCCGCTTTTCCGGTCAGATCCGGGTGAAAAGCTTTGGAAAATTGACTTCCGTCAAAAGGATGGTCTTCCACACTTTTCATGTTCGAACCCATTCTTCACCATCCAAAAAGTACTTTTTATGGTACCCGGTCAAAACGCATTGTTCATTCGCTATAGCCTGTCGGAGACAGACCATACAATCGCTATCCGGATACGACCATCTATCCCACTGAACGATGGCGTGGAATCTTTTAAAGACTGGCGCAACGTTCAGCACGCAACCGTCAATCAAACTTTCTTTAATTTATCAGAAAACGGTGACAAGCAGCTCAACTTTCAATGCGACAGTTCCATGGAAATTATTGAGTCAAGAAACTGGATTTATACAGATGAAAAATCTGTTCCGGCACTTTATTGTCCGTTTGCCTATGCTACGCAATTACAAAGTGATAAGCCGGTGACATTTCGTGTCGGGTTGCAATCGGATGCGAATTTTAATGGCCAATCTTTATTTAAAGAGGAGCAGATACGACGGGAACGAATCCGGATCATGGCAGGGAAAAATTCCAAAAGCGATCTTATCGGCGCGCTTGCAATCCCCGCATCCGATTTTCTCGTGCAATTCGCCACGCAAAAAAAGCGAAAAAATCTGGCACTTGTCACGCAATTTCCCCATCCCAAAATTGAAATATCTGCAATTTTGCAAAATATACTGGGTTTATACTTGTGCACAGGTAATGTCAATCTGTCCAGGGATATCCTGCGCGGTCTTCGGCAAAGTGCAGTGAATGGCGTGCTCCAGCCCCTGACTGATACAAACAGTAACGGGCTCGCTGCGATGGATGGATTGTGGTATTGCAACGCAGTTTTTACACATTTGCTCGTTGAAAAGGATGAGCGTTTTATGGCCGATGAATATCCGTTCCTGCTAAGCGTTCTGAATGCCTATTTACAAAACCGGGTACCGGGCTGCCATTTCGATGAGCAGGATGGATTGCTCGTGACGGATACATGTGCCAATCAAATTAAAGAATCCGGGCTTATTCGCTGGAAAAGCGCCATCCAGGCGGGAAAACGTGTTGACGTGCAAGCACTTTTCTACAATGCTTTATGCATTATTTTGGATTTCGCTTCCAGGCTCAAAAAAAATGATGGCATTCGCAAACTGCAGCACATGCATACTGCGTTTCGTAAAAATTTTCTCAAAACTTTCTGGTTGAATGAGCAGGAGTATCTCGCCGACTTTATTCACAACGAGTCAGTCGACAACAGGTTTGGCTCCGCACAGTTACTGGCATTAGCCTTGCCATTTTCCGCTCTGACGGAAAAGAAAAGTCGCGGCATTCTCGAACAAGCAAAGATTAAACTCGTCACAACCTGCGGCGTCAGAACGCTCGATAAATCACATCCCGCATACGAGGGACAGCATCTGCCGGAAAAAACATTTGAAGATTATTATGAAAATCAGGGCAATATTTCCATCTGGGCGACAAAACTCTTTGTGATTTCTGCACTGAAAAATGGAGAGAAAAGCAATGACATAATTCATCTGTTTCAGGATTTGTTTAACGAAACAGTGAAAAACGGTGATCGCTATTTTTCCGAAAATCGCGCTGGCGATCCCCCACATAACACAATTGACAACTGTGCATCAGCAGTGGCGTTGGCATCTTTAATCGAAATGGTGTATGCGCTCCGGGCCGATGAGGCGTTTGCTTCAAAACCATCCTAGTGGATCATCAAGATGGAAATTTCGAGTAGGATATACCGGGCTTCCTGCCTGGACTTTTCAGTCTGGATGCCCGGGACACTTAAATTCTATTCACTTTTGAATCATGAAAGCCCACTATCGCTTCATCAATCTCTTCAACTTTTCCCCTTTCTCACATTTTCTGTTAAACATATTGTACAAAAATTTGTCTTGCACCAGGATGATTAGTTTGCTATAAATTGGGTGAAACTTTTTCATCAATTTTGGATTCTTATTAATGTGACTTCGATTGATCCGCAAGGACAATCATGTGAATGCATAGATTGCGAGGCTCTCAGCAGCAATCTATTTTAGCGATTCCATTTGACGACTTGATCACATCGACCAATTTCGAAAATTTCTTACTTATTCCAGCAAACACCTTGCAACAACATGCGATGACTGTCGTAAGCCGTCGGTGTTGGGAAAAAATGTTTATAAAATTTAAGGAAAAAAACAAATGAACAGCAGAGTTCGGATTATAATTTTTGCATTGGCAATCGTTTTCAGTTTATCACAATTTAATTGCAGTCAACAGGATGCGCACAGTGAAGAAAAAGACAAAACATCTGCAAGCGATGCTGATTCCACAGACGTGAAAAATAAGGATGAAAAGAAAGAAAAGGAAGATGAAGACCTCATTCCCGTCGAAGTAACGACGCTGAAACAAGGAGAAATCTCATCCTTCATTCTCCTGAGTTCAAACCTTGAAACCGAACGAATGGCCGATGTCTATTCCCGCGTTCAAGGTGTCGTTGAGAGGATTAACCTGGAAGAGGGCCAAACGGTCAGAAAAGGACAAACCCTCGCCACCCTTGAAGCTGACGAATACAAGCTTGCTTCCGATAAAGCCCTGGTCGAGTTAAAAAAACAGGAAAGTATTTTTAAACGTGCGCAACAGATGCATGCAAAAAAACTGCTCAGCAACGAAGAATTTGAGCAAGCTAAGTTCACCAAAGAAGGTGCAGAGATTGCTTACAAACAAGCCAAGTTAAATCTCGATTATACTAGCATCGAATCCCCGATTTCGGGTGTGGTTGGTGAACGTCTTGTCCGTGTGGGCGACCGTGTGCAGCCTCCCGACAAGCTTTTCGCGGTTGTCAACACGGCAGAAATCATCGCCGTAATTCACGTTCCTGAAAAAGAAATTGGCCGTATTCAGATTGGCCAGGAAGCTTTTGTGATGTCTGACCATCTCGATGGACACCAATTTTTAGGCAAAGTAAAACGTGTCAGTCCGGTTGTCGATCCGCAGAGCGGCACATTTAAAGTAACGATCGGCATCAACAACAAATCGAACAAATTGCGTCCGGGTATGTTTATCAATGTCCATGTCATTACGGACACTCACATGGAAGCCGTGCTGGTCCCCAAACCAGCTATCGTTTATGAAAACGAAAGTATGAATGTTTTTGTTGTGAGAGACAGTATCGCCCATAAAGCTGTGCTCAATGCCGGTTTCCAAAATTATGAATACGTAGAAGCATTGGATGGATTAGAGCCAGGTGATCAAATAATTGTTGTTGGGCAGTCTGGATTAAAGGATCAAACCAAGGTCAAAGTCGTATCTGAACGTTCCTGATAGAGAAATACAACACAAATAGGCGGAGCAGGGATCAGAAAAAAGTGCTGATCGACACAATTGATTTCTCCTCCGCTTTTTTGTGGCTAGAACGACCACAGCCGGTCGAGAAATCTGAACTCTGGAAGCACAAAAACAGGAATCCCCTTACATAATTCCAAAATTTATCAGGGTTCCCTCTGAATATTCATATTACAGGTTAAATCATGACAAATAATAAAGGCAATTTCTTTAGCTTCACCACATCCCGCCCTGTTGCGATTCTTATGATCGTCATCGGTGTCTGCGTTTTTGGTTTTATATCCTACAAGCAGTTGGCTGTCAATCTCATGCCCGACATTTCTTATCCTTCGCTTACCGTGCGAACGGAATACACAGGTACCGCTCCGGAAGAAATTGAAACAAGCATCTCGCGGCCGATCGAGCAGGCACTCGGCGTCGTCAACAACCTGGTGAGTATCAGTTCCATTTCCAAAGCCGGTCTTTCCGACGTAAAACTGGAATTCACCTGGGATGCCGAAATGAACCGTGCAACGTCGGATGTACGTGAAAAGCTGGATCAGGTTTTTCTTCCCGAGGATGTGGAAAGACCACTCATTTTACGGTATGATCCGACGCTTGATCCAATTATGAGATTGGGACTCTATGGCGATAAATCACTGACCCGCATGCGTTACCGTGCGGAGGAAGGTATTAAAAGGATTCTCGAAACCGTTCCCGGCGTCGCGGCGGTGAAAGTGAAAGGTGGGCTTGAAGAGGAAATTCGTGTCGAACTCAACGAACAGAAACTCACGCTCATCGGCATTGATATTCAACAGGTTAAACAACGGCTGCAGCAGGAAAATGTAAATCTGGCCGGTGGTAATCTGAAAGAAGGCGAAACAGAATACCTCGTTCGCACCCTAAATGAATTTAAATCCGTGGAAGAAATCGCAGATGTTGTCGTGGGAAATTTCAACGGACGGGAAATCAAGGTGCAGGACATCGCCCGCGTCATCCGCACAAACAAAGAGCGGGAAATTATCACACGCATCAATAGCAGTGAAAGTGTTGAAATCGAGGTCTTCAAGGAAGCGGATGAAAATATCGTCACAGTTGCAGAGCGGGTTAAAAACATTATTTATGGAACGCCGGAGCAACAAGCTTTTGTAAAGCGACTGCAGGATCAAGAGAAAAAAGCCAAAGAGGAAAAGCAGGACAAAAAAGAATCAGGCGAAAAAGCAGAACCGACCAATGGGAAATCAGATGGTGATCGCGGTCCGGGTAATGATTTGGAAAA
>QQUM01000332.1 GCA_008501545.1 Calditrichota bacterium | reverse complement strand
AGGAAGATAGCAAGTACCGAAAACTATTCGCAACGCTATCTTATCGTCTCGAAAATTTGCGATTCTTAAACTGAGCGCAGGTGGATTTTATGCCTGCGTTTCTTTTTTTAAAAGCAGGCATGCGATTGTTGGTGCTTTGATGACATTGAAGAGGACCTTGAATATTTATTGCTCACCCTATTTTACGTGAGTTCGATATAATATATTAATAATTTAACAAATTCAATATTACTAGAGCGAAAGCGTCCCGCTGAGCGTAAAACACGTTGCCCTTTCCCGCTTGGGTTGAGCGGGATTTGTACTAGTTCCCAGAAATCCGGTTTTTTCTTTTTTAATTATTTTTACATCGAACTCACATTATTTTAATAAATCGAATGAATGAATTTTATACTCAAAACTTGAGTAGTCGTGTGTTTTTGGGAGGAAGAATGTCAATTTATAAAAAAATATTTGCGCTATTCCTTTTTGCTACTTTGTCTTCCTGCGTTGCCACCTATGATGTTATTCAGCAGGGCGAAACCCTGGTTCTGACCGACCAGACGCGTATTCCGTGCCGAATCCTTGATTTCGATGGTGTTGATATTTATTTCAAAGCCCGTCGCAGTGCGGATGCGTATAGCTATGGCGATTTCATGGCAATCGGCAATGTGGAAGCCATTCATTTCAGTAAAGGTGGACAAACGCTATCCTACAGCCCGCTCGAATATCTCGATAAAAAATTTCCAGTCGAACAAGACCAGGAAACAACGCCGGAAAGCGCATATGTTGTTGAGGAAAATCCTGAAACTACAGTGGATGAACCTGCACCTGAAGTGTCTAAAGCACCTCAAATACAACTCAATACCGAAGGTTTTATGTCAGATTCGCTTGCACGCGCCCGTGCTGCACAGGGAATTGGCTTAAATCTTACAGAACGTATGAAACCGGAACAAAGTGAATCGCCCATTGCTTATAACGAAATTGCGGAACTAATCGTCGAGAGCGGTGGAACAGGACTGGTGCTCTATCGAGTCGAGCGCAATATCAAAAATGGCTTCGAACTGACAGAGGCGCAGCAAACGCTTGTTGACGCGATCAACGAAGCGGATTCGTGGGATGAACGCAAAAAGTCGTTGCGCGGCGCCCACAAGATAGCCTCTGAAGCATTCGTGACAGTGGATGCGAACGATCTTGAACGGGAATTCCGATTTCGCGCCGAGGATGATCGCGACGCATTGATTCAATTTCTCATTTATTTGCACAAACAAGGGGATTTGTACGACCGCGATCAGTTCGATAAGGCTGTTGAAGTGTTCGGTGAAAAAGCAACGCGCGCGCTTTCCGATATTCTGATTAATTTTGAAGACTGGTACTACATCGTCGTCGTCAAATCAGGTTATTAGTTTTATGCGAATAGTCCGATATTCTGTATAAACAAAGAAAATCAATCTGCAAACCGCTTGAAACACACGATTGAATTCGCTATGTTTGGCGGTTCATTTTTACAGATAAAGGAGCTATTCGATGATTCAAGATGTGGTGATTAAAGACCTGGTTACCTACCCCGACGAACGCGGTTTTTTCCGTGAAATAATCCGGGTCACAGACGATTTTTTTGGTGAAGGATTCGGCCAGTTCAGCCATTCGCAAATGTATCCCGGCATCATTAAAGCATGGCATATTCACAAAACCCAGGTCGACTGGTGGTACGTCCCAGTCGGTAACCTGCGTTTGATGATGGCCGACCGCCGCAAAGACTCCCCAACTTTTGGCGAACTGCAGGAAGTATTGATGGGCGAGAGTTATCCCGCAAAAGTTGTGAAGATTCCACCTGGCGTTGCCCACGGCTGCAAAGTGTTGGGCGGTGTCACACACCTGTTTTACATCACCAGCAAAACCTACGATCCGGACGAAGAAGGCCGCATTGCTCACGACGATGCCGACATCGGTTTCGACTGGCTAAAGGGGCCGGAGATTAAGTGATTTAACGTTGCACGTTGAATGTCGAAAGGTCGAAAGTCGCACGACTCTTTCACCTTTGACGTGTAACTTTTGACGTTCCAACTTTCGACTCTTCCCCCCCCTTACTAATCATTCCTTACACTACAAGCCAACCGGAATATAGATGACAACGACACGCTGCTTTTGAGTAGAATATTTCGTTCGGCTGAAGTCGAATGGAAATTTATTTCGTTTGAAAAGAAATCCCAAATAAGATAGTGGCACGTTTCTTGATGATTCGAACAATTAAATCTTTGTATTGGGTAAGGAACCCTAACGAGATGCTGCAACATTTGCCTTCATAGGAAAAAATAATCCTATTTTGGGAAAAAGTACAGTAAAAATTGTCAACTAGCGCAAGGAGCTTACAATGGAAGTCACTGACATGTCTTTTTTGGGAAAAGAATTTATAACAACAAACAGAACATCAAAGCAAAGTGATATCCCAAACAGAATAACCGGGAACTCCAACACAATCCCAACGACTTTTGATGATGAACTCAATAAAAAACTAACACCAGAAGATAAACCAGATATGTCATATCTGGAAACTGGATGGAGGGGATCAATGCCTGCCGGAGATCCAGCCATTGAAGTATTTAACAAAGATATTCAACTAAAAACCGCTTGGAGAATTTATAGCTTCGGTGTTCATACCAGGGAAGAGAAACTGACGCCTTCCGAATTTTTAAAGATTATGAACAGCGTCACCCCAGAACAAATTACAAACTCGGATGCAAAAGTTACCGAAGCGCAGAAAAAAGGCATTAAACATCATTATGGCATCCAACCTCCACCATCCTCTTTATATGGACTTTCACCTGAAAGACAAATAGAGCTTTACAATAAGATGTTTGCCGCTGGCTTATTAGAACACAATCCAACAGTTGATGTCAATATCGGTCGAGGTCATTTGTGTGCCCAATATGGTCCGGAAGGCTTTGATGGAATGCCATTAATGTGGCAGGGTGTCGAGCGAGTTCCATTGAGTGAATACCAATACAGAGAACACCTAATTAAGTATATAATGGGCCCCCAGGAATTACTTGCACGATTGAAAGAATCTTTAGTTGGTCTTGATGATTTAAATTTGAATACTTCAACAGATGAAAACTTTTATTCGAACAGAGTTAAAGAAATAGAACGACAAAATCATGAAGTTTATATGGGACTACTAAAATCTTAGTATTTAAAAGAACATATTTCAGTACATAGCTAGCGTGTGTTGATGTGATAGATAAATATACAATCTTATTTATGATAAGGGATTGTAGATAATATAAACCGGTTCTGTATTATTAATTTTATCTAAGGAGGTTTTCATGCGAAAGCTAAAGTTGTTTTGTATCGATTTTTTATTCATCCTTTTAGTTTTTTTATTTTTATTGCCTGATATAGGTGCACAACCAGCCACATTTGACTCAATAACCATCACATCCCCATCACCAGGCTCCACCCAGTCAGGTACATTTGATATAACAGCAAAGACCGAAGGAACGGGGGTCAGTAATGGCCCATTTTTTTATTGGGCAAGCACGGGCAACCAAATAAACGGCTCAATTGAACTTACTTATTTAGATGACGATGATAATGGTATTTATGATGGTATTGAATATATAATTTCTTTCGAATCTGCAACTTTTATCCACGGCTTAGCCACAAACTTAAATTTAATTGTTCGTGCTTTTGGAGGGAGTCCAGGACAATGGAGAGAACATACAATACAGATTAATGTGGATAATCGCACATGCGATGAAATGCCTAATCTTCTTTCACCTGCCGATGATTATGAATTCCCTTATGGTGTAACATTGCCAGGCTTTCAGTGGAGTGCAAGCTTAAATCAAAACTGTACGGAAGAATATGTTATTAAATTTATGGTGCGGGACTACTGGAATAATTGGGTTACATTTTGCTTAATACCAACAGGAACAAACACATCATACAATTACAGTTCAAGTGCGTGTAATTATATCTTGGCAAAAGACGTGGAATACAGGTGGTCTGTTGGAATACGATCAAATGGTGTGAATAATTATTCTGGGGCACAGATCCGGAGTTTTAAATTAAAGAATATCTCATCCCCCGTACTGTCAAGTGCAGATGGAAGCAGTAATAGCGGGGAAATTAATATTAGTTTTAATTCTGTAAGTGGAGCGCAAGGATATAAATTATATTACGACGACGACAATACCGGCGATTATACAGGAACCGGCGCTACAGGAGGATCATCTCCAATATCTCTTTCGACCAGCCAAACTAATTATACAATTTCAGGATTAGATGCTGGCAAAACATATTATTTTGCTGTAAAGGCAGTTGATGGTGCTAATTGGTCAGACTACTCAAACGAAAAATACGCCACAACATCCGGTACAATCAACGCTAATCAAACATGGCCAGGTTCAGGAAATCCATCTACTCTTACAATAAATGGCAATATCACAGTTGCAAGCGGTGTTACCCTGACAGTTTCACCGGGATCAACGGTTAAATTTGCCAGCGGCAAATATCTCAAAGCATATGGCACTCTTGATGCGCAGGGTACATCGTCGAACAACATAACATTCACATCAAGTGGCAGTTCTTGGGGTGGTATCCAGATTTCTGGCGGCTCTGCTTCTTCATCTGAACTTGAATATTGCACAATACAAAATGCCGGCATCGGTATCGATGTAAGTAACTCCAGCCCTCTCATTAAGAAATGTTATATTTATTCTTGTTCTAGTTATCCCCTAAAACTAACATCGGGTGCTACTCCGAAAGTGTTGGACAATAAATTTTATGCCGGGTCTACCCATTCAGTCTATATTTCATCTGCTG
>QQUM01000543.1 GCA_008501545.1 Calditrichota bacterium | reverse complement strand
AGTCATTTGTGGGAAATCGGGCCAACGAGATGTGATAGACGGAACGTGTCAAAGAGATGAATTTTGAAAATGGTGTGCCCTCGAAGGAGCGATTTGAATTACCAACCGATGATGAATTCGAAGATGACGAATCCGAGGTGCTTGATGATGAACTGGCATCTACAGAAATACCTGAAAATCAAAATCTTATCGATGATGATTCACTGGATATTTCCGAAGGCGAGACACAGGATTTTGCCCAGCCGACGACTGAAGATGACATTCCTGAGCAAGATATTAATCAGGAACATGAACAGCAGCAGGAACATCGCGAAGAATCACCAATTCGCCACCAGCACATGGATATAAACGAGTCTCCGGCGTCATCGGCGGAAACAAGCCAGGCTGCACCAGAAACACGTGAACAACCGGAGCGTGCGCCTGAGCCGGTAGAACCGGAAAAAAAGGAAAAGAAAAAGAAGTTTTTTGATACAGAGTTTTATTTCGGTCGGCCACTGAGTTCGATGACAAAACAGGACACAGGACGACCAGTACAGAAAAGTTCCTCTTTTTCCACCCCTTCGCTGACTCCAAAGCGGAGCGGGTATGTTCAATCCTCTGTTTCGAGCGTGAAAAAGGATCCACTGCTTGATAAAATTATGAGTATCGTCGTTTCCAATCCTTCATATGGCCCCAGTGCGATTCGATTGGCTTTAATAAAGATGGGTCAAGCTGATGATTCGTTGACTCGGTCAATGATATTTAAAAAACTGAATGACGCGGATTTAAGTACACGGAACAAGAGAATTGAATATGCGCAGACAAGGCGTCGCTAAATGCAATACACGTCGTTTCTGCAGGCATCAAGTAAACAACATGAAAAGACAACACGTTAAACACAGGTAAAGAAAATGGGTGATTTCATTTTTAACGATGTTATTCGATCAAACCAGAATAGTGAATATTTTCTCAAAACAGCCAATAGTGAATATGAAAATCGCATTATTTCATCGTTTTTTCGAAATGGCACTTTAATTTCTACACAATTTAAGGACTACGATACATCCATCCATGGGGAACACTTACTCCAGGAAACACGAACTTTTCATGATGAAAAAAAAGCCGAGGTGCAATCTTTACTTGGACTTTCAGAAAAAATGCGCGATTCCGAGCAAGTGGAAACAAAGAACCTGATTGGCCTGGCTTTCTTGCGTCGTGGTATGTATGAAGAGGCGGTGCGGGAATTTGAGGAAGCCGCGGTGCTCGACAAGGACAATGCCTTGATTTACAATAATCTAGGTCGTTCCTATCTCGGTGTAGAACGTATTAACGAAGCCACGAAAGTTTTACGTATGGCTATCAAATTGCGTTCTCAGTTCGCCGATGTGCACAACAATCTGGGACTTGCTTATTTACGCAAAGGACAGTGCAAGAAAGCCGTGGAGTGTTTTGACAAAGCTGTGGAGATAAACACGTATTATGCGGAAGCCTTTTATAACCTTGGACTTGCCTATGTTTTAAATGCCCACAAACGTGAAGATTTTAACCTTTCTGTGAATTGCTATAGCAACGTTATGGATTATATGGAAAAAGCCATTAAAATCAATCCGGCTTATCGCAATGAGCATTTTGACCGCGGTGAAGCGTTGTTGCGCAATAAAGAATACGAAGAAGCCTATGCTGAATTCGAAAAAGGCAAACGCGATGTCGCACCGGCAACAGATTTTCCTTTTATTCTCGATTTCTATCTGCGGGTGTTACACAATGAGAGTAAACTGAAAAGCGGTATGGTATTGCGCCACATTAAGGAAATTGAAAGAAATCTTAAACAATATCCGAACTATGCAGACCTCTACAATCATTTGGGTGTTGCATACGTGATCTTGAGTAAGATTATCAACAATAAAGCATCACTGCAATTTGAAAAAGCGTTGGAAATCAATCCTGAATTTGTTCGTGCAAAACGCAATCAACGCCTGGCGCAATATGACCAGAAAGGGATCCAGTTGCTCTTCGATGCAATTTTAAAATAAATGAAAATGTAAATTGAATGGAATCAATTTTAAGAATAATTCGCCAGACAGGTCTGGCATTCGAACTCAACTTTGACTAAGGAAATAATTATGGAATTTGGCGGAAATATTCTGGATTATTTCAGGGATGAATCACCCGAAGCGACAGAATTTCGTCGCTTGCACTCGAAAATGTTAAACCTGCATGGTGGGCAGGAATTTAAAAATGTCCTGATTACCAGTGCGACCATCAGTGAAGGGAAAAGTACGGCAGCAGCACTTCTTGCAAGCACAATTGCCCGTTATCGCGACACAAAAACCATTATTGTCGATTGCGACTTACGCCGGCCCCGCGTGCACAGCCTGTTTGGGCTGCCAAAGGAAGATGGCGTAGCGGATGTGCTTACAGGTAGGCGCAACCTTGATGCCTGCTTTAAACCGAGTCCATTAGAAAATCTGCAAGTTTTGACTTCCGGTGGTGTGATTAATAATCCTACGGAATTGTTCAATTCACCGCGAATGAAAGATTTGTTTTCTGAGATAAAATTTTATTTCGATGCAGTCATTGTCGACACTCCACCAATTATTCCAGTGACGGATTCTCTTATTTTGAGCACTGAAATGGATGGTGCCATCATGGTACTCAAGGCAGGAG
Organism: Calditrichota bacterium; assembly: GCA_008501545.1. Taxonomy (GTDB): domain Bacteria; phylum Zhuqueibacterota; class Zhuqueibacteria; order Zhuqueibacterales; family Geothermadaptataceae; genus Bioreactorimicrobium. Next base: position 2,161 of record QQUM01000543.1, on the reverse strand, counting down.
AAACGAAAAAACAAATAGTTAACCGTGCTGTGGAATTAATGCGAAATTCGGGCTTGAATATTTTAGGAGTAATCGTTAATAATATGAAAGGTGTCCTGCCTTATTATTACGATCACAAATATTACCGTTACGATTATACACCTGGCACGACTGAAGACAAATTGTTTTAACTGTAATGGATGTGGTAAGTTTTTCATTCTTTAGCTGGGAGTATGTCGAATGGCAAAGTATTTAGTGACTGGTGGAGCCGGGTTTATCGGTTCCAACATAACACACAGAATTCTTTCAAATGGGGATAGCGCACGAGTACTCGATAACCTGAGTACAGGGAGAATCGAGAATCTCGAAGATGCGAAAGGGGATCTGGAATTCATCAATGGTGATATCCGCGATTTACAAACTTTAATGCAAGCTGCAGATGGGGTTGATTATATTCTCCACCAGGCAGCGCTGCCGTCGGTTCAGCGATCCGTAGAAAATCCTGTTGCATCAAATGAAAACAACGTCGTGGGTACACTCAATGTTTTAATTGCTGCACGTGACTGCAGAGTGAAACGATTTGTCATGGCTTCGAGCTCTTCGGTATATGGCAATACGCCAACATTGCCAAAGGTTGAGAGTATGCCGACGATGCCGCTTTCGCCCTATGCTGTCTCTAAACTTGCAGCAGAACGTTATGCGATGAGTTTTTACACGGTTTATGGCGTACCGACCGTTGCGTTCCGCTATTTTAATGTTTTCGGGCCACGCCAGGATCCCAAATCCCACTACGCGGCAGTTATTCCACTTTTTATTAATGCCTTGTTGCGCAATGAAGCACCAATTGTGCATGGCGATGGCGAGCAATCTCGTGATTTCACTTTTATTGAAAATGTCGTTTATGGCAATCTTTTAGCATGCGAATCAGATGCGGCCTCTGGTCATGCGATGAATCTTGCCTGTGGCGACCGTATAACACTTAATGAGCTGCTGCGCAAGCTTGAAAACATCATCGGTGTTGATGCAAATGCGAAACACATCGAGAGCCGGACAGGCGATGTGAAACACAGCCAGGCGGGCATTGACCTTGCTCGCAAGCTCATGAATTTCGAACCGCAGATAAGATTCGATGACGGCCTGAAAAAGACTGTTGAGTATTATCAGTCTCTACTGCAACCCGAAGCTGTGGGCGCAGTCGCTTAATTCAAAAGGTCTCTTGTCACGGATGACAGGAGGTTTTGGGGCAGGGATGTCAAATCTTCACTTTTCACCGGGTACAGGCATCAATGAGTATAAACAACGCGATTACGGTGGATGTCGAAGACTGGTTTCAAGTCTCTCTTTTCCGACATCATATCAATAATTCCAGTTGGGATAAGATGGAGAGTACGGTCACAGATAATACTGTCCGTATTCTCAATCTTTTCTCACGCTACAATGTAAAAGCCACATTTTTTGTTCTCGGCTGGGTTGCAGAACGCTATCCTGAACTTGTTGTCGCCATGCAGGAGAATGGCCATGAGGTGGCTTCTCACGGTTATGGCCATCAGATGGTTTTTGATCAAACTCCGGATCAATTTCAGGAAGATGTTGGCCGGTCTCTTGAAATTTTGCAAGCGATAACCGGTGAAAAAGTACGAGGCTATCGTGCACCAAGCTATTCGATTACCCGCGATACCCTCTGGGCACTGGAAAAATTGGTTGATCTGGGTATTGAATACGATTCAAGTATTTTCCCGATTCGTCACGACGTGTATGGTGTTGAAGATGCACCACGGTTTCCTTTCAAAATCAGTATTGAGAACAAACAACAAATAATCGAATTTCCCATATCAACCACCAAGATAATTGGTAAGAACGTGCCAATTGCCGGTGGTGGTTATCTGCGCTTGTGGCCTTATTGGTTTTTTAAAAGTGGCATCAAGCGGGTGAATAAAGGCGGTGAACCCACAATTATTTATTTTCATCCCTGGGAAATCGATCCTCATCTGCCCCGAATTAATGTAGGGAATATGAAGCATTTGCGGCACTACGGCAATCTTTCGTTGATGGAAGAACGTATTACCTATCTGCTCGAACAATTCAAATTCACCACCGTGTGGAATGTTCTGCAGGAGAGGAATGAGTTCGAAGAATGGCCAAAAACAAAGCCGGAGTGGAATTCATACGCAAAAATGCTTCA
>QQUM01000703.1 GCA_008501545.1 Calditrichota bacterium | reverse complement strand
TTTCTGCTTTTTGCAAATCTTCAGTTGAAAAATCCGTACAAATAATACGACCCCGCTCCACCATCCCCGCGGCAAACCACAGTGCGGAGTAACCAAATCCCGATCCCATCTCAAAAATGCGTCTGGCATTTGCAATCGTGGCGTAGTGCTGTAAAAGTCGCCCGGTTTGAACGCCAATTATGGGAAAGTTAGATTCTGCAGCTTCCTTTGCCAAACGTTCAAGTATGGGAAATGGCGCTTTGTAGAACGAGTTGATGTAATTGTTCGCTGTCAAATATGAATCGCCTCGCCATGTGCATCCGCTGCAGCTTCCATGATGGCCTCAGATAGCGTCGGATGCGCATGCACTGTTTTAAAAAGTTCACTACACGTTGTTTCCAGGGTTCGTGCTACCCCTAATTCTGCAATAAGTTCCGTCGCCTCGGCCCCAATAAGGTGGGCTCCGAGCAGTTCATCGGTTTTTGCATCAAATATGAGTTTTGCAAATCCGGTCGTTTCACCGAGTGCAATCGCTTTGCCCACTGCAGAAAGTGGGAAACGGCCAATCTTTACTTCGTGCCCGGCTTCAACCGCGGCTTTTTCTGTAAATCCTATGCTCGCAACCTGTGGTTGGCAGTATGTACATCCGGGAATGTTTTTATAATCTACCGGTTTTGGGTTCAAATCCGCGATGTGCTCAGCGACAACGACACCTTCTGCAGATGCCACATGCGCCAGCAATGGCGGCCCGTTGATATCGCCAATGGCAAAATAACCATCGAGGTTTGTGCGACAGAGGTCATCAACAGAAATAAAACTTCGATCGGTCGCAATGCCCAATTCTTCGAGACCAAGATTTTCGGAATTTCCTGAGAAACCAACGGCCATCAGTGCCAGATCACCGCTAAGCTGCTTCTCCCCTTCTTTGCCGGAAACCGTCACGACGACCCCATCTTTTTTCTTTTCAATTCGCTCAACCCGGCTACCTGTCTCAATTGCAATCCCGGTTTTCTTAAAATTCATCGTTAATGTTTTGACGATTTCCTCATCTTCGACGGGTAGAATCTGCGGCAGCATTTCCACGATGGTGACTTTTGTCCCGAAACTCGAATAAATATATGCATACTCAACGCCAATCGCCCCGCCGCCGATGATGATCATCGATTCAGGGATTTCTTGCAACAGCATGGCATCGGTGCTGTTGAGAATACGTTCATGATCGATCTCGATACCAGGCAGGGAGCGATGCTTGCCACCGGTTGCGATAATGATGTGCGATCCGGAAATGGTGATCTGCTTACCGGCCTGATCCGTGATGAGTACCTGCTTTTCCTTTTGCAGTTTTGCTGTCCCGAAAAACGTTGTTACTTTGTTTTTTTTCATCAGATACTCAACACCTTTGTTGAGTTTTTTCGCAACGGTGCGGCTGCGCTGGATGACCTTCGGAAAATCAAATGCGATATTTTCTGCAGAAAGCCCGAACGACTTCGCATTTTGCATCAGATGAAAAACTTCGGCGCTGCGGATGAGCGCTTTGCTCGGGATGCAGCCCCAATTGAGACACAGCCCGCCCAGTTTCTCTTTCTCAACGATTGCAACCGTTTTGCCCAACTGCGCTGTCCGAATTGCAGCGACGTATCCGCCGGGGCCGCCACCAACCACAACCACATCATATTTTTCAGCCATTATTTACGCTCTCTTTATTTTCTGTTCACGCAGGTTCTGAGTAATTTATGTTAAAAAGCGTGAGTTTGATGTAAAAATAATTGGAGAAGACAAAACTGAACTCTTGTGAACTAGTCCGAAGGCATCCCGCCGAGGACAACGTGTGTTATGCTCAGCGGGACGCTTTCGCTCTAGTCATATTAAGCCTGCCAAATCATGAAAATTTTATATCAAACTCACAGCAATTAAATCACCAAATTGTGCTTTATAAAAATTCACATCATCCTGTTCTCAGCGGGCTCAGCGCCCCAGCTTGAACAAAATCACCAAAATTCTACATGTTTTTTGCCACGAAATCACCTAGCACATACTTCGCATGCACGCGGCCGTTTTCGATAAAAATCCGGTTGGCATCGCGGATACCGCCGGCGACGACACCAGCCAGATAAAGCCCGGGCACATTTGTTTCCATCGTCTCCGGATTGTAGACCGGAATATAGCCGTCTTCATTGATTTCCACACCGGCTCGACGCAATAAACCAAAATCTGGATGGTAGCCGGTCATTGCCAGGACAAAGTCGTTTTCCAGCTCAAAAGGCTGTTCATTTTCTGTTTGCAGAATGATTTTATCCTCGTGAATTTCTTTCACAACAGTATTAAAATACGCTTTGATACTGCCTTCTTTAATACGGTTTTCAATATCCGGTTTGATCCAGTATTTTACACTGCGGCCAACGGTGTCATGCCGGTGAATGAGCGTCACATCTGCGCCGGAACGGTACAATTTCAGCGCTGATTCCACGGCCGAATTTTGTCCACCGATAACGGCAACTTTTGTACGGTAATACGGATGGGACTCCGTATAAAAGTGAGTTACTTTATCGAGATTTTCACCCGGTACATCCAGCATGTTGGGATAATCGAAAAAACCGATGGCGAGCACGACAGCTTTTGCCGCATATTTTTCACCGGATTCGGTTTGCACCTGAAACTCGTTCGCAGTTTTGTCAACAGCAACAACATTTTGTCGCAGCCGAAAATTGAGATCGTAAAACTCGGCGACTTTTGTATAGTAACGCAGCAACTCGGTGCGTGTTGGTTTGGGTCCATTGGTGAGAAACGGGATTTCGCCAATTTCAACCAGTTCCGGGGTTGAGAAAAAGATACAGTTCGTGGGAAAACGGTAGACGGCGTCGAGTAAAACGCCTTTTTCGAGGATAATGGAACTTAAGCCTTTTTTCTTTGCTTCAATGCCACAAGCCAGGCCAATCGGCCCGGAACCGATGATAACTATGTCGTAATGCTTCGAATCCAAAAATCTATTCCTTTTGTAAATTAAGTATGTACAAGATTGTTCTCTTAATCAGGTAAACTGCCAGTTCAATCAGTTCAATTTCAAGATTTCACCTTTACATGAACTGTGTTTGAGTACCAAACAAAAAAGATATCAATTCTCATTCCCCAATCCAAGCATAAAAAAAGGCGGTACATCAAATTGAGATGCCGCCTCTGAAAGGAGTACCATGATAAAACTATTCCCCTAATGCAATCGCCTTGAAATACTCTCTCTTCATGCGTGCAATGTGCGTAATCGAAATATCTTTCGGGCACACGGCTTCGCATTCGGCATGGTTGGAGCAATCGCCAAAGCCATCTTTGTCCATTTTTCAAAATTATATTTTTTTAAGAACCGTCCGGAATTTTCGATAGCTAATAATCTCTGTACTTTGAAAAGGATTTAGAACCAACAAATCCATATCCCCTGTTATTAAATAATCTGCGTCCCCAGAAGCACATAAGTCTAAGAGAAAATTATCTTTTGGGTCCCTACACTCATCAAAATGACTTGTTACTTCTATCCATTCTACTTTTGCATGAATAAGAGAAATAAATTCCTGTATAACCTCAGCCGTAAAATACTTGGAGAATCTTGGTCGTTGCAATACTTCGGTCAACTCGTCGAAAAGTTCAGTACTGAATACTATTGTAACCTTATCGCTAATTATCGCATCATCCAATCCAGCCAAAGTTTTCCCGATTAAAAAGCTAATCCAAATATTCGTATCTATTACGAGCCTAATATTCTTTTTTGGCATTATATCTATTTGCCCTGATTCGTTCTACTTCAGCAGTAATTTCATCTAAATCAATTTCATCTGTTTTAATTTTCTCGAGAAAATTTTTAAAACGCAGAGGGAATGTTTCTTTCTCTAATATTTCAATCAGTTCGATTTTCTGATTAATGTCAAATTGATTTACCAGCGATTTGAGTTGATTAAAATCGACGGATAAGGTAGCGCTCATGCCAACACCTCATTTTGAGTTAATCTTGGACAATTTTCATTAGATGTGTAGAAATCTGATGGGAAGATATAAAAACATCTTCCTTTTTCAAATAAAAAAGGCGGCACCTCAAATTGAGGAACCGCCTCTGAAAGGAGTACAATAAAAACTATTCCCCTAACGCCATCGCCTTGAAATACTCTCTCTTCATGCGTGCAATGTGCGTAATCGAAATTTCCTTTGGGCACACAGCCTCGCATTCGGCGTGGTTGGAGCAATCGCCGAAGCCTTCTGCATCCATTTGTGCAACCATGTTGGCTGCACGGCGTCGGCGTTCGACCTGGCCTTGCGGCAGCAGGGCGAGTTGTGAAATTTTCGCCGCAAATACATAAAAACAGCGATTCTCCCTGGATTTTGTTGCACGCAGAACAAAAATCACGTTCAACAAGAGAACTTGTTACGTACACACACTCCACAAAACTACTTCCAGCTCCTCAGGTGAGTAAGAGCAAAGGAATTTTTATAAAACAGTTCGCCCCTCCGCAAGATTTATTAATTCCGGCATGCAAAGAATCGCAGCTCTTCGACCACTACTAGGCTGAAGTTCTCTCAAAACTCCTGTTTCCTTTAGCTGCCTTAAAAGTACTAAAGTTGTTTTTTTATGAACATTGTGTTCGCTATGCAATTGAACCGCGCAATCTGATGTTTTAAATATTGGTTTGTTGAAAATTGCATCGAGTAAATAGACAGAATATTGAGAATGCGTAACCTGATGAAAGCTGGTCTTCATATCATTATACAAAGTCATTATTTTTTTTACACGTTTGCTATAGTCTTTAGACTGCTGTATGATTGCTTGCAAGAAAAAGGCAATCCAGCCATTCCAGTCTT
>QQUM01000036.1 GCA_008501545.1 Calditrichota bacterium | reverse complement strand
CGGCTTGAGTGTGTGATTTACCACCAATGCAATATCGTGGCGCCGGTCGTATCGGTATGGAAATTTTTTACCCAGATTTAATTCCTCAAACTGGCGGTTGCTCCACGACAAGGTGTAGCCAAGCCAGCCAGTTGTTGTGCCCCTTTTTTTCTGCAGAAAAAGTTCCATGCCGTACGATTCACCCTTGCCAGCGGTAATTTTATCTTCCCATAATTCATCGAGGCCAACAAAATTGGCGCCTTCCTTGTAGGCAATAAGATTGTCCATTTCCTTGTAATATCCTTCGATGCTGGCTTCGAGTTGTTTTTCTCTAAACGTATGCGCGAGTCCGAGCGCAATCTGCCAGCTTTGCTGTGGTTTGACTTTTGGCGTTGTCGGCACCCACAAGTCTGTTGGTAAGCCAATGCCGCTGTTAGTGAGCAAATGGACATATTGGGTCATCGTTGCATACGACGCTTTGAGTGCATATTCGTCGAACAAATAACGCATGGAAAACCGCGGCTGCACGGATGAATAGAACTTTGAATTGACCGAGAAAGCAGAGGCGTGCAATCCGGCATTAATTTTCAAAAGTGTCGTTAAATCAAAATCATCTTCAAAATACAGGCTGGATTCTATGGCTTTTTGCGTGTTTACCGGTGCAACCAGGGTATCGATATCGATGAATTCTGTGCTCTGTGCTTTAAAGTGGACTGCGCCCGGGCGGAATGTGTGACCAATGGCAGTTGCACCGAACTTAATTGCATGGGATGGATTAGGGAGAAAATCAAAATCTATTGCTGCTGTCAGATCTTCTATCCCGGACAGGTATTTTAGATAGTACCCTTCAGATGTGTTTTCGAGTAGATTTTGGTCGGTTTCTGAGAGTTCAATGTTGAACCGGTACTTGCTGTACATCAGGGTTGTGTTGCTGAAAAGCTTTTGTGAGATAAGCCAGTTCCACCGAAGAGTCGAGGTTAAATTTCCCCACCACAAGTCATTTTCGAATTTACTGGTTGAATTTTCCCATTCTTCCTTATTTTCAACATAAGCTTTGTCCAGGCCACTGTAAAGGCTAAGGAATAGCCGGTTTTTTTCTGAAAACGTATAATTAAATTTGGCATTGATATCACCGAAGTAGTAGCCATTTCCTTTTTCATTTTCCTTTAGAAATGGTTGTGCAAGCACATCGATATAGGTACGCCGCCCGGAAAGAATGAAGGACGATTTTCCTTTTTTTATTGGCCCTTCAATATTGAATTTGGATGAGATAACGCCGATTGTAAATTGCCCGTCAATCTCCTGATTGTTTCCCTCTTTCATATTGATTTCCAAAACCGAAGACAGCCGGCCGCCGAATCGTGCTGGGAAGCCGCCTTTGGTCAATTTCACGTTTTTTATTGCATCGGAATTGAAGATTGAGAAAAAGCCGAACAGGTGAGAGGCGTTGTAGACCGGCGCGCCATCGAGCAGGATGAGATTTTGATCAGGAGCGCCACCACGCACATACAGGCCGCTGCTGCCTTCGGAGCCTGACTGCACACCGGGCAGAAGCTGCATCGCTTTCAGGATATCGGTTTCGCCAAGCAGGGCGGGGATGTGCTGCAACTGGTCGATGGGCACATCGATGACACTCATTTGCGATTTTGACTCGATGGTCTCAAGCGCTTCCGCGACAACTTCGATTGTTTCTCCCTCGATCACCGAAAGGTCGAGGGAAATGGTGAATTGCTGGTCCTGGTTGGCTGGCAATGTTTTGATCCACATTTTGTAGCCGATGTAGGATCCAACCAGGATGAGCGAGTCTGCTTCACTCTGCGGCAGTGTCAGACTGAAAAATCCATAATTGTTGGTGGCTGTCCCGCGATTCTCACCTTGAACAAAGACATTGGCACCGATAAGTTTTTCGCCGGTGGCATTGTCCTGGACATAGCCATTGAGTGTGAATTTTTGTGCGTTTAAAGAAGTTGTGAGGAGTAAAGGCAAAACAAACAATGTGAGGAGTCGCTGGTTCCCTGAAAACAATTCGGCCTCCTGAGATGGAAAACGGCTGTGGAATAGTTGTGATTTGCAGGATAAGCAAATTATATAACTATTCCAACGAGCAAATGTGGGAAAAGATCCGCCGGGAGGAAAGCGAATAATGATTGGATGGTATCACCGTTGCGAAGGCTCGCAGCCTTCGCAACGGTAGGCCTGACGAGACAAAACTTTAAAAACAAATAGCTTCTTTTGATAAGTAAATGGGATACCCAAACTATAGATGCATTGCCCGCATCAATAGAGCAAGATCGGGAAAAGAAAGAAGTTTTTAAGCAGTTGCACTCTTTTTTACACAAAACTTTAAATGCACATCGATGCCGCAGATATGTTTAACCAGCCAGGCTTCTGCAGTTTTGTGAAGTTCTTTGGCCAGGGCATCGCTATAGCCTTCTGTTTTAAATCGTTGTACAAATTCCGTGTAAGTCTTCAAAAATGCATTATGCGAAGCAGCATTTTTTTCAGACACCGGGCATTTCATCTCAGCCATGCATTTTTCTTCGTGCTGAAAATGGGTTTGCACATAACCCCCAAGAAAATTCAATGTTTCATCGATCTTTTTTTCTGCGGTTTTATCGCGAATCGACTGGTCAAATGCATTAACCATTTCAAACAGTTTTTTGTGTTGGTTATCGACTTCCTGCACTCCGGTTTCGTACATTGTGTTCCACTGTAACATAGCTGCTCCTTTTGTCTTCCAATGGTTTATTCTCTTTTTTTCAATTGTCGGCCGAATTGAGAAGGGGCGATATTTTTGTACAGATATTTCATATCGCTTGAGTGTAATATTTGGCCCAAGACAATGATGTTGTATTTTTGTCAAATAATGCTAATTTCGACTCGAAAGTTAAAATATTTAACCAATCTACCCGTGTATTCTTAGTTTTCAGCGATGTCATAATTATTCTGTAACGGGGTGACAACATGTGCTGCCATATGAAATTGAAGGAAGGAGAGTTATGAATTTTTCGGTAGTCGATTATGGAGTTTTTTTTGGTTATATCATTTTTATTGTCGGATTGGGGCTGTGGGTTTCCCGTGAGAAGAAGGGACATGAGAAGGATTCAAAGGACTACTTTTTAGCCGGGAAGTCCCTGCCCTGGTGGGCCATTGGCGCTTCTCTGATCGCCGCCAATATTTCTGCAGAACAGTTTATCGGCATGTCGGGTTCCGGTTTTGCGATTGGTCTGGCCATCGCTTCCTATGAATGGATGGCTGCGATCACACTAATTATCGTAGGTAAATTCTTCTTACCCATTTTCATCGAAAAAAAGCTCTATACCATACCTGAATTTATTGAACAACGCTTCAGTGAAAATTTAAAAACGATTTTGGCTGTGTTCTGGATCGCATTATTTATTTTTGTGAACCTGACTTCAGTCTTGTTTCTGGGGGGCAAGGCCATTGATACGATTATCGGCACCGGGGATGGTGGTATTATCATCTGGGCTATTCTTGGGTTGGCGTTCATCGCAGCGGCTTACTCGCTTTATGGCGGACTCTCAGCGGTGGCCTGGACAGACGTTGTGCAGGTGGCCCTGCTGGTTATCGGTGGATTGATTACATCCGTAATCGCCCTGAACAGTGTGACGCCGGAAGGCGGTGTCTTTCATGGCTTGTCCCACGTCTTTAACACAGCCGGTGATAAATTTCACATGATTTTATCCCGCGATAATCCGGAGTATTTTAATCTGCCGGGTATAGCCGTGCTCATTGGTGGCATGTGGGTGGCTAACTTGTACTACTGGGGATTCAATCAGTACATCATCCAGCGAACCCTGGCTGCTAAATCGTTACGAGAAGCACAGCGGGGTATTGCTTTCGCCGCATTTCTGAAATTAATCATCCCTTTGATCGTGGTCATACCCGGGATCGTCGCGTTTGTGATGTATACACAACCGGAAGGGACAGCTGCCATAAGTGGTGTACATGAAGCATTTTCAAACGGTGAAGGTGGAATTAATTATGACAAAGCGTATCCCTGGCTTATAAGTGTATTTATTCCTGTTGGATTAAAAGGGCTGGTTTTAGCTGCCTTAACCGCAGCCATCGTTTCATCTCTGGCATCCATGCTCAATTCTACTTCGACCATTTTTACAATGGATATTTACAAACCATACATTAACAAACAGGCAACTGAAAAGAATTTGGTAACAACAGGACGTATCACAGCCTTCGTAGCTTTGCTCATCGCAATTCTCATGGCGCCCATCATGGGTAATATTCCACAGATGTTTCAATACATCCAGGAATATACCGGTCTTGTGAGCCCGGGAATTTTGGCCGTATTTCTGATGGGATTATTCTGGAAAAAAACCACAAACAAGGCCGCTATTGTGGGTGTGTTGTCATCGATCGTTGTGGCGTTGCTGCTGAAAACAGCCGTAGTTGATCTGCCCTGGATGGATCAAATGTTTTACACCATGCTGATCACCATGGTAATTATTGCTGGTGTGAGTATGACCACATCCGAGGAACCGGACGATCCCAAAGGCATTGATCTCACCGCCAGTTTGTTTAAGACAGGTCCAGTGTTTAATATAAGTGCTTATGCTGTTATGACTATTTTGGTTGTTTTGTATGCGGTCTTTTGGTAAGATTTATCCGCAAAGCCAATTGCAAAAGGACTGCCCCCTGTGTCGATGACATTTCGGGCAGTACATTTGCAAGTTCGTCCAGCCGGATTTTGGATTGCCATTTTTTCATTCTGACAATTTTTATTCTGTAGATGAGTTCGCCAGGAATATTTAGTTCTCAGGGGAATTTTGATTCATCGCTGTCATCTGTCCATAGGTTTTTG
>QQUM01000757.1 GCA_008501545.1 Calditrichota bacterium | reverse complement strand
ATTTCGAACGCGCTCCCCAGCAGAAGTCAAAGGCCGGCGCAGTAAAAATCTTGTTTCCACACTCGTAGTAACAACAATGTTTTAAGATTTCTCAGCAAAAAGCGCTTCGAAATGACAATCTAGGATGAACTCTAATTATCTGTTTTTCACATCAGCGCCAAGCCAATAAAATCAACAAAATCCATAGGGTAAACACCAACTCACACGTATTGACCTATAAATCAAATTAATCCATCGATTATTTTTTTCAATCAATCAGCACAAGTTATTTTTTTAAACGGCGTCTCACTAAACAACAACGCAATTGCGTGCACAATTCATTTGAAGAGGGCTAAAATGTCAACCAATAACTTTTCTCGAAATCCGCTTGATCGCCGGAAGTTTATGCAGTTTATGACAGCAATCGGAGCGACGAGCATCGCCTTGCCCAGAAAATTGTTTTCCGCGTTTTCGCCGCAGTCAAACAGCCGTGTGGTTGTTGTGGAGGACGATAGCGCCACCAGTGGCAATAGCATTGATGAAAGCGCGGTGCAGGTCATGATGGACGCCGGCATTAAAAATCTGACCGGAATATCCGATGTTGGCGAAGCCTGGAAGAGCCTCATGCCAAACTTGAAAGCTACCGGAATTATCGCAATCAAAGTAAATTGTCGCTCCTCGGCCTTGCCGACCCATCCGGAAGTGACCAACGCCGTGATTGAAGGCCTCAAGCAGATGACGTTTGCCGGTGTTTCTTTCCCGGAAAACAACATCCATATTTATGATAATTTCAAAGCTTATTTTTCTGAATCCGGCTACACGATCAACACCTCTTCCACCGGCGTGCGTTGTTACACAACCACCCAATATTCCAGCGCTCGCTATGATGTAAACGGTAGTTCGCAGAGAATTTGCACCTTGATTACAGACACTGCTGATTATTTAATCAATATTGGCGTGCTGAAAAACCATGCATCGATGGCCGGCGCGACGTTGTGCCTGAAAAACCATTTTGGCACCTGCGATAGTCCGCGAAACATGCATATCAATTATGGCGATCCATACATCGGCGCGTTGAATGCCCTTGAACCGATCAAAAACAAGCAGTGCATCAGCATCCTTGACGCACTTTACGGCGCTGCGGAAGGCGGACCCTACGGCGGAGCCACGTTTGTCGCCAACAAACTTATTATGAGCAAGGATATTGTCGCCGTTGATCATCTCGGCAGGGAATTGCTGCAGGAACAGAACAGCAGCACCGTTTCCTGGGCAAGTTATATCGATTCAGCCGTAAATTACGGATTAGGCACCAATGATCCTTCACAGATGGATATTATCAACATCACTAATCCAACGACAACCGGCGTAGAAAATAGCGATAATAACTTGAATGTGCCCAACGACTTTCAGCTGGAACAAAATTACCCAAATCCTTTTAACGCCGGCACCAAAATTAAATTTTATGCGGCCAAGACAGGTGAAGTGGAGTTGGCAATATACAATGCAAGAGGGCAGCATGTTCGCACGCTTGTTAACAGATCAATAAATACAGGCTGGCATCAAGTGGCATGGGATGGCAGAAATGAGGCGGGACGCATGGCTGCAAGTGGAATTTATATTTGCCACTTTCGATCAGGCAGCTATAAAAATGCAATTACGATGCAATTATTAAAATAGGAGGCGACAAGTGGACAAGAAAAAAGAAACCAATAACATAGACCGAAGGACATTTGTTAAACTGGCCTCTGTAGGCGGCTTGGCTGGTTTAACCGCGCCACTCATCAGTTGCGGTGAAAATTTAACTGAACCGGAAAGTTCTTCAAATTACAGCAGCGATATCAGTCCAGTCACCGTTCAGGCAATGGTTGATGAAGGCATTAAAAATCTAACCGGACAATCGGACGTCGGAGCAGCCTGGAAAAGCCTGATGCCAAATTTGGCTGTAACAGGTGTCGTTGCTATTAAAGTCAATTGCCGCTCCTCTGCTCTGCCAACCCATCCGGAAGTGACCAACGCTGTGATTGAAGGCTTGCTGCAGATGGATCTTGGCGGCGCTTCGTTGCCGGAAAACAATATCCATATTTACGATAACGCCAAAGCCTATTTTTCCGAATCCGGCTACACGCTCAACTCATCATCTTCGGGTGTGCGTTGTTACTCAACCAGCAGTTATTCCAGCACCAGGCACAGTGTAAATGGCGTTTCGCAAAACCTCTGTACTCTGGTGCAGGATACGGCTGATTATTTAATCAACATTGGTGTGCTGAAAAATCATGCTTCCATGGCCGGCGCGACTTTGTGTATGAAAAACCATTTCGGCACCTGCAACAGCCCCCGCAACATGCACATTAATTACGGTGATCCGTACATCGGCGCGCTGAATGCGCTTGCGCCCATCAGGAGCAAGCAGTGTCTCAATATCCTCGATGCCATCTACGGCGCGGCGGAAGGCGGACCGTACGGTGGACCAACGTTCGTGGCCAATAAGATTTTGCTAAGCCAGGATACTGTCGCCATCGATTATCTCGGCAGAGAAATATTGAAGGAGCAGGGTAGCAGCACGGTTTCCTGGGCCACCTACATCGACTCCGCGCCAAATTATGGCATCGGTACAAACGATCCGACGAAGATGGAAATAATTAATATTACTAATCCCACAGGCGACATACAGTTAGCAACAACGCTGGCTTCTTCAGGCGAAACGTTGGGTAGAGTTGCGATCGTGGAAGACGAGACGGCGCTTGGGTAGGGTCGTCTTAAACATTATTCGTCTGATTCAACCTCGTAGCATCCTGAGTGTCCCGCCTGCTTTTTAGGCGGGATGTATCGAAGGCGCACCATTCGATACGCCCCGGTAATGCGCCGGGGCTACTTAGGATGCATTTAGGTAGGAATGCAGTTTAAAATCAGTGACGATGTCTGGCGGTCAAGTTAGTTTATGCAAACACGAACCCACCCCTGACCGCTGCTTATCGGCTTCGCCGTTCGCATCGATCTGTCCCCTCCCGGGATGGAATTAATCTGCAGCGACTGCAAATCCCATCCCTGGAGGACGATATGCGAAAAAAGCGTAGCGTTTTTGAGCATATCAGGGGTGGGTTCTCGACAGACTTGATAACAAGACAAGTGGATAATGATACAAAACAATTTTCAAAAACAAGGAGACAACTAAAATGAAAATACTCGCTTATTTAATGTTTTCAGCCATTCTCAGCTTAAGCTGCAGCAAAAGCAGTTCAACGAGCAATGACGAAGTGGCGACCATTGAAGATTTGTTAGTGCAAAACAATGAAATCACTGGCTGGTCGTATTCCGGCGTTAGTTGGGTGGCGAACAATATTTCCGAATTGACCGAATACATCAACGGTATGGCGGAAATTTATCAGAAGCACGGCTTCACCGAAGGCGCGCAGCAATCTTACGGCGGCTCCATCGACGGCGACGGCTGCACCATTCAACTCATCGTTTACAATATGGATACGGAGTCAAACGCCAAAGATATGTACGATGACCCGGATCTGGGTTTGAGCGGCGCGACCACCTGGAGCGACGGCGCTGGATCGGAAGCCCACTATGTGCGTTACGGTGGTCTTTCACAGGTGATGACTTTCTATTCAACCAACTATTTTGTCTATCTGCAGATCAACTTTGATTCCGACGAAAGCTTGAACATTCTCAAACAATTCGCCCTAAACGTTGATGGCAAAATGGAATAGGGACAGAACGTGCATTAGTTATTTGCCACGAAGACACGAAGGCCCAAAGTTTTTAAAAACAAATAATAGCGCTATAATCAGATGAATAGATAAATAATCTGAATATGTAATTCAAAATAGATTTAACTGTTTCTTAGAGACTTGGCGCCTTAGTGGCTAAAATTCATGAATTATTCAGGAGAAATAATGATTTCTGAAAAAATGAATCGCAGAAAATTCGTAAAAACAACGAGCGCTGTGCTGGCTTCAACCCTGGTTCCCTGGAACTTTGCCTTTGGCAGTCAAAACAATCCCTTGGTTTGGGAAATTGAGGGGAGCGTTGGCCCCACAGTTCAAAAACTGTTCGAGATTTTGGGCGGCCTGCAAACCCTGCTGCCTAAAGCGCCGGCAAAATCAACGGTGCTGTTAAAGCCTAATTTGTGCCTGCCCCACAAGGAATCTATGGCAACCACGACCTCAGTGGAGTTGGTCGATTCGTTTTGTGAATTTTTATTGGCCAACGAAGTCAGGAAAGTCATTATTGCGGATCATACCCTGCAAAAAGCGAATCGTTTTAAGCGACAGGAAATCGTCAAATTGGGTAAAAAATATCCATCCATCAAAGTTATTCTGGCCAACGACCAGCGTTTTTATCGCCCTGTTCAAGTCGAAGGGAAAGTGCTGAAAGAAACCGAAACGCTCAAGCTGCTTCCCAAAGTCGACCTGGTCATCAACCTGGCGACGGCAAAACACCACACCGCCTCGCACGTCACGTTGGCGATCAAAAACCTGATGGGCCTGGTTTGGGATCGTTCCGTATTTCACACCGAAATGGATTTGCAACAGGCCATCGGTGACTTGGCACTGGCGCTTCGGCCGCAGTTAAATGTGATCGACGCCAGCCGGGTTTTGCTCAACGGCGGCCCAACCGGCCCCGGGCCAATTATTGAGGAAAATCGTGTGTTTGCCAGCAGGGATATCCTCGCTTTGGATTCCGTTGTCGCTTCGCGCTATAATTTCGGCGGCAAAAACCTGTCGCCAAAGGAAATACCCCACCTTGCAGCCGCATATCAAAATGGTGTAGGCGAAATTGATCTGCAAAAAATACAGCTCCAAAAGATTACGGCATGAAAATTAAATTAAAAAAACTTGGTGGGTTAAGCGAATTCGCG
>QQUM01000103.1 GCA_008501545.1 Calditrichota bacterium | reverse complement strand
CTTTGAAATCCTGGAAAAGGTGTTCAAGGAGCAAAGCACGTCCAGGGAAGATTTGGCGACGATCGTAATTCGACGAGGCTATGCAAAGAGTGAAG
The DNA here is from genome assembly GCA_008501545.1 of Calditrichota bacterium. Lineage (GTDB taxonomy): Bacteria > Zhuqueibacterota > Zhuqueibacteria > Zhuqueibacterales > Geothermadaptataceae > Bioreactorimicrobium. The sequence goes on along the minus strand of QQUM01000103.1, from coordinate 4,754 downwards.
ATGTATTGCGTTGCGTCGCCGAGCAGCTGGAAATTCCGTATCTGGAACTGGAAGACTACAGTATCGACAAAGATGCGACAACGCTCCTGCCAAAGGAAATGGCTTACCAATTCCGGGTTATTCCGGTATTTAAAATCGGCAATGTCCTTACCGTGGCCATGTCGAATCCATCCGATGTTGCCGTCACGGACAGTTTGCGGCGTACAACAAAGCTTGAAATCGAACCGGCGATCAGCCCGGCTGACGATATAAAAAATGCACTGATCGAAATTTACGGGCCAAGCGAGGTCATCGATGCGTCCTATGACGAAGTAATCGAAAAAATTCAGGCAGAGCAACCGGTACCTGAAGAAGAAAAAAGTGCGGAATCACTCAAAGAGGCAGCAGAAGACGCACCCGTTATCAAGCTGGTCAATCTGATTATCGGTCAGGCCATCACAGACGGTGCATCCGATATTCATATCAGCCCGGAAGAGGACAAATTGATGGTACGATACCGCGTTGACGGTATTTTACGTGAGGCATTCTCACCACCGAAAAATTTGCAGGCTGCTATCATCTCCCGTATTAAAATTCTTTCAGAGCTGGACATCGCCGAGACACGCATTCCCCAGGATGGGCGCTGTCAGGCAACATTCAACGGCAATGCGGTCGATTTGCGTGTGTCAACGCTGCCCACAGTGTATGGTGAAAATATCGTTTGTCGAATTCTCGACAAAAGCAGCCTGATGATCAATCTTGAAGACCTTGGTTTCAGCGAGGAAAGTTTGACAAGTTTGCAACAGGCGCTTGCAAGTTCGTATGGCATTCTGCTGGTAACCGGTCCGACAGGCTCCGGCAAAACGACGACACTCTATTCCTGTTTGAATAAAATAAACACGCCGGAAAAAAACATTATCACAATTGAGGATCCGGTGGAATACCGGCTGCCGCTCATTCGCCAGGCACAGGTCAATGCCAAAGCAAAGATGACATTCGCAGCCGGCTTGCGGTCCATCCTGCGGCAGGATCCCGACATCGTCATGGTTGGCGAGATTCGCGATTCAGAAACGGCCAAAATTGCTGTTGAGGCAGCGCTTACCGGGCACCTTGTGCTATCCACGTTACACACCAATGATGCACCGGGTGCAGTTACCCGTTTAATCGAGATGGGTGTGGAGCCATTTCTGGTTGCCAGCGCCACAATTGGTGTGCTTGCACAGCGTCTCGTGCGCAAAATCTGCCCGAAATGCAAGTATGCCTACACTCCCGAACCGGACCTGCTCAATGAACTTGGGTTTAATCCATCACAGCGAAAATGGGTATTTTACAAGGGCAAAGGCTGCAAGCACTGCAACCAGCAAGGCTACAAAAGTCGCTTGGGTATATATGAAATTCTTCTTTTTAATGAAGAAGTGAGAACACTTTGCCTGCAATCGGCGACATCGGACGACATTAAGAAGGCAGCAATACGCAATGGAATGCGGACTTTAAGACAGGATGGTTTCGTCAAAGCGCTCAAAGGTGTCACAACAATCGAGGAAGTGATGCGGGCAACCAATGTGGATACATAAGAGAAAGGTTTTGCACATATGAACGACTCGAATACAAAAAAAATATTGATTATGACCTTAGCTCCGCAAGTGTGACAGTTTTTGTCGAGCAACATGCATTTATCAAATTGTTGAAGATTCTTTTTTCAATGAATCTTCTATTGAATTTATAACAGAACTCAATAAAGAATCGATCAAGATATTTTGCACTAACACCATGGTGAACACCTTTAATGAGCCCCTTAGCATTACCGATTACAATGTGAACCCATGGCAAATATTTCAATGTTTCTTTCGGATTACCAATCCGGATTGCCTGATGGTTATAGTCAAAATTCGTAGTGAACTTGTAGGATTTATAACCATCTGTTTTGAGTAAGCTTTTCGGTTCAATATTCTGTAAAACAAAATTTTTAGCTGTTTCTTGCTGAACGTTTTGCGCTGTTTTTATCTTTAGAAAACCAGGTCTGATTTCTGATTTACTTTGCTCTTTCTTTTTAACTTCGCGAAGTCCAACAGCGATAAAAGCGGGTGTTTTTTTGTCTGCGCCACGCCCCCTTTTTCCAGAGACATTTCGCGGCCCAAAGTAGGCATCATCGAGTTCGATTTCACCATTGAGTTTGTACAGGACTTCTCGGCTCTGCATGGCTTCTCTAATTTTTTGTACCATAACCCAAGCTGTTTTGTAGCAAGGAATTTCCAGGAGATTCTGTAAGTAGAGAATCGAATATCCTGTTTTGTTTTTGGATATGAAAAATATCATCCAAAACCATTTTTTCAGTGGTGTCCTCGTTTTATGAAAAATTGTTCCTGCGGTAATAGATGCTTGATACTCGCAATTTTTGCACTGAAATAGTTTTCTACTTGTGTGAAAAGAATATCGATTATGCTGACACTTCGGACAAATGAATCCATTGGGCCAACGTTGCTTAAACAAATACTTTAAACAGCGCAACTCAGTAGAGAATTTGCGCTGAAACTTGAAAAATGTAATTTCATTGTTCATCTTGAGCCTGTATATTGTTTTTATGTTCACCACGAGTGAACATAAAAACAATATACTTATTAATCAATATAAAAATTGATTTTAGCTATATTTTTACGGAGTTAAAGTCACAATCAATTTTATTATAACTATACGAATTATTTGCATTAATGTAAAATATTATATATTTTAATTTTCATTTCCGGCATCATCCGGACAGTATAACTATTCTTTTATTTTAAAAAATGACAATACGCTTATTGTACCCGGGTTGCACCGGAACTTTCACTTGATTTAGAGAAGAGAAGATGAAAAAATTATTCAAATGGCTTGCGATTCTCGTTGCAGGCGTGGTTGTGCTCATCATCATTGCCGGGATTGGCATCTATGTGATGAGCAATTCACACTTCAACAAGAAATATGATATCATGCCGGAGACTGTTGAAATACCATCGGATTCCGCATCGGTCGTCGAAGGACGGCGTCTGTTTGTCACACGTGGTTGCGTTGATTGTCACGGTGAAAATGGAGAAGGCAGCATTTTTATCGATAATCCAGCCCCGGGAACGGTTGTCGGCGTCAATTTAACGCAAGGAGAAGGTGGATTACCGGAAAATTATAGCGCGACAGATTATGTTCGGGCACTTCGCCATGGCGTCGGCAGTGATGGACGCGGGCTCGTTATTATGCCTTCTCATGAATACACCCATTACAACGATATCGACATTGGCCGGTTGGTTGCCTATATGCAAGCAATGGAGCCGATTGACAACGAATTACCACAAACATCGGTCGGTCCCATCTTTCGAATGTTAGTGGTTACCGGTGCAGCGCCAATTCTGCCTGTTGAAATCATTGATCACAATGCAGAAAAACCGGAAATCATCCCACCGGCACCGACAAAAGAATATGGCAAATATTTAAGTGTTGGCTGCATTGGCTGCCATGGTGACGATCTTTCTGGCGGCCCGGTTCCCGGCCTGCCACCTGATTATCCACCGGGCGCCAACTTGACGCCACACCAGTCGACAGGTATAGGCTCATGGACGAAAGACGATTTTTTCAAAGCAATGCGTGAGGGGAAACGTCCGGATGGTTCAGAAATAAATCCGTTTATGCCCTGGCCAGCCATGAGCAAAATGACCGACACAGAGCTCGAAGCGTTGTGGGTTTACCTGCTGACGGTTCCGGAAAAAGAATTTGGCAATCGATAAAAAAGTTCCGAATGTCCGGGGGTCCGGGCATTCGGAGGTGGATGTGCGGAGAACATTGTTATATTGTTCTCCTTTGTGTTCAGTTTTAGGGTAAATTTACTTTAAATGGCATGTCGATCAATTTTTTTGAACTTCCGCTTCAACCACTCTAAAAAAAAGTGACAAAAGTACACCACCGCGCATATTTAAAAAGGCAAATTCCCTGCGGCTCCTTGTCCGACAATCCACCCCCAAAGGCAAAATTTTCCACGCGGCTGGTTTCCTCATTCATTTTAAAGGCGTGCGGTATGGTCACAGCCCGATTGGTTTCGATTCGCGGCAGCCAGAACATATCCGTCATGTGCACATCGGTGAATGGAACCGGATGTATCGGATGACCAGCGGTATTTTGCGCCATCAAATTCAACGTCAAAACAGTAAATAGTAGAATGAAGCATGATTTGTAATTTTGAATTCGGGAAAATTATCTCTATTTTTGTAATTCTTTGTTTGTAATGGCAACTCACGATAAACGCGTCCTATACGCCATTCTCATGAATTTTTATTAACAAAAAAGTATCAACTTAGTTTAAACCAGCAGACTTGGAGGAAAAACATGACTTTGCTCTATTTGAATTCGGATAAAATGGGTGACGGCGATGCAGTGTTGGGCGGGAAGCTTTTACGCTCATTTCTTAATGAACTGGAAAAATCCGGCAAACAAGTAGATTTGATTGGTTGTGTAAATTCCGGTATTAACCTGACAACTGAAGGCAGTGAGGTCATCGAAATTTTGCAAAAATTTGAGGGAAAAGGCACACGTATCGCTTCCTGCGGCACTTGTCTCGATCACTACCAAAAACGAGACAAACTGCTCATTGGTGAAGTCGGCACCATGGATCAAACAGTTGAAATCATGTTCGGCGCAGAAAAAGTAATTCGCCCCAATTAAAACTTGAATCTGTAGTTCAGGAGGTTGGTATGAATCCACTTCAATTTGAAGTTAAAAATTTTACTGAAGGGTTGGAGATTGAATTTATCGAT
>QQUM01000026.1 GCA_008501545.1 Calditrichota bacterium | reverse complement strand
CACCTTCGGCGCTCGGGTTCCGTCCCCGGATTGCCCTATCCTCCAAAGGTGAGATGAATTTATAAATCACTGGAATACATGGCAAGATGTTAACTTAAGAATGTACCATTTCCCGTGAGGCAGAACAAAACATAGATATATTTAAATGAATATTGTCAATTTTTATATACCTGAAAAACATGTGATTAGCGGTTTTTGTATGGAAGGCATGCTATAATTTCGTCCTGTTTCTATTCAGAATAATGGGTAAACATGTATATAACTATAATTATATGTGTATGAAAAGAGTGGTTAAGCCGTATACAACTTCCAAATATACAAACAATGAGAAAATATGAATTTTATATTTTTTAAAATTCCAATATCCAAGAAATTTGCAATGCCTGAACAAAACAATTATGCTGATTTTATTGTTCAAATCGTGTTAAAGTTCACCCTAAACACATACAGAATCGACAAGTGATGTATTATAATTGGAAGAATAGAGGAGCCAAAGAGAGTAATGTCTTAATACCCCAGTTTTAATGTTCTCCCTTCGGACGATTCATTAACAGGGTGAAATGAATAGTTCTTATAGGTAGAAATTATTTGGATTAATTGCAATTGAAAAACATTGACTCAAATACGCATTTCTTGCTTGATGAGCGAAATTGTTGCTTTATACATCGAGCCCCTTTAATAGTCCTATCTGTATGATTTAAGTGTAGCAAAGAAATCGGCTTTTAACATCTCATCCACAATTCCATTCCCCCAAAGCATTTCTTTATATTGTATTTCTTGCCTTTTAATTCTCCCTTCTGTATGTTTTGTTTCAATCAACCGTCGGCCAAATCATTGAAAAATATTTGCATGCAAATCGTAACATTAACAAGAGAATAAATCCAAATGAAACAATGGTATGAAGAGCTCTTCGAAAATTATGCTGAAAAATACGATAAAGAAAGTTTCACACGGGGCACAAGCGGTGAATGCGATTTTATCGAAAAAGAAGTCGGTTTCGACAAATCAACCAAAATATTGGACATTGGCTGTGGCACCGGAAGACATGCAATCGAACTGGCAAAAAGAGGCTATACGGTTACCGGAATCGATCTATCGGAATCCCAGTTAAAACAAGCCCGACGCAAAGCTTCACAACAAAATCTACGCATCAAATTCCAACAACAAGATGCAAGAAAGCTCGCTTTTTTGGAAGAATTCGATTTGGTGATTATGCTCTGCGAAGGTGGCTTCCCTCTCATGGAAACCGATGAGATGAACTTTCACATTTTGCAGAATGCGGCCAATGCGTTGAAACCAAGAGGCAAACTCATCTTCACAACCTTGAACGGCCTGTTTCCTTTGTTCCATTCCGTCAAAGACTTTCTTGCATCCGAATCGAAAGAAGGCGATGCCACCTATTCAAAAAACTCGTTCGATCTCATGACGTTTCGGGACCACAACATCACACGAATTGTCGATGACTCCGGAAATGAAAAAGAACTCGTTTGCAACGAACGGTATTACGTCCCCTGCGAAATAACCTGGCTTCTCAAATCACTTCAGTTTAAAACCATCGAAATTTTTGGTGCAAAATTGGGCAATTTCAGCCGGGAGGATAAATTAACAACAGAAGATTATGAGATGTTGGTCATCGCGGGGAGAGGCTGACAGGTCAACTATTCGTTTAAAAAAACCCAAAAAAATGTTATTCCCTGCAAATTTATCATTTTTAAAAACCTGTTAAGAAGCAAAAGTTACCTTTTGCAAGAAAAGAAATACTTGTAAAATTGCAATCAATGTAGCATTTTGTATTACAATAATTACAAGGAGCACAATCATGAACACTGCAGTTTCCGTGCGTTTACCAGAAAATTTGGCTAATGCACTTGACAAAGTATCAAAAGAAACGGAAAGATCAAAATCGTTCCACATTCAAAAAGCGTTGGAAATGTATTTTGAGGAGCGCGCCGATTTGCAAATTGCTCTTGATAGATTAAATGATCCAACAGATCCTATTATCTCACTGGAGCAAATGAGCAAAGAAATTGGCTTATAAAATCACATTTAAAAAATCGGTTTCAAAGGAGTTTAATAAAATTGATAAATCGATCACTGTTGAAATTCTTGACAAAATTAAAACAGACCTCGTAGAAAACGCGAAGAAACATCCACAACTTAAGGGGAAGTTTACTGGTCTACGGAAATATCGCGTTGGTGACTATCGAATCATTTATTCGATTATTGAACCAGAAACTGTTCTCATCTTGCGGATTGCTCACCGTAAAGATGCCTATCGAAAATAGCTATATACAATTATCAAACCTGATTATGGCTGTCCGCCAAAGGCATCTGATCTCATTATTTTGATCCAGCCATAGCTCCGCTTCAGCGGTGAAAACGAAAACACCAACACTTTCAAAACATTTCTTTACATTGTGTTTCTTGCCTTTTAATAATCCCTTCTGTATGTTTTGCTTCAATCGACCGTCGTCCAAAGCTTTGGAAGGTGTCCGCCCGTATGAAGACCCAAATATTTTTACCTAAATGGATTTTTATCCTCCCGCTGCTCCTTTTCTCCCTGCGATTCAGCACACAACTCATGGCAACAACATCAAAAACAGTCCTTATAAAATCTGGAAACACCGCCAGCGACGTTGAGAAAAATGTCGCGCACCTGCTCGTCGAGCGCTTCACCGAAGCCGGCTTGAATAATTGCCGAATTGAAAGCGAATCAACAAAAGCAGAACCTGTGGCGAACCAATTGGTCATTCTTCTCGGAATTCCCCAACTCCACAGTGAAATTGCCACTCTCTTCAAAAAACACCGCATTCCGGTATTGTCCGAACTCGAGCCCGGGCCAGAAGGCTTTTTACTGAAAATTTTCCCTGATGCAAACAATCCAGTACTGCTCGCAGCCAGCGTCGATGACCGTGGTTGTTTGTATGCCATCGGGGAATTGCTGCGGCAGGCAGTGATTCAAAACGGACAAATTACGTTACCCGACGATTTGCACATCCGTACCGCACCGGCGTTTGAAATTCGCGGCACGCAGTTCGGGCAAAGCGGCGTTGCCAAAAAGCTGGCGCATGTGCGCGACTGGACCGCAGAAGAAACCCAACGGGTCATTCTCGATTATGCCCTCGCCGGCGCCAATATTTTTAATGCCGCACCCGGCCCCATGTTCGATTTCATCAAATCCCTCGGCCTGATGACCCAGGGTGGTTTCGGCGCCAACACCTCAGGACGCGGTGTGCCGGCAGAATGGAATGCTGCGGAATCCATCGGCCGCATCGGGTATGTCTGCCTGTCGGTTCCCGAAGCGCGGGTCTTCATGCTGCAAAAATGCGAGGAGCAGTTCAAAAACAGCCCCACCTACGATCTGGTCAAATTCCACGGTGGCGACGGCGGCGGCTGCGAATGCGATAAGTGCAATCCTTACGGCCTGACCTTCATCAAAATGGTGGAAGAAATGGCGGCCATCATCCACAAATACCACCCGCAAAGCCGCATCTATTTCACCAACCAGAAGTTCGACAACGAAGACGACAACGCCATTTTCGCATACCTGAATGAAAAACCACGCGACTGGCTGTGGGCCTGGGGCTACGGCCCGGGTTCGGACGCCACGAGCTGGCAGCCCGGCCACCGGCAGACCCACCGCATGGATTTATTCCGTTATCCCGGCTTCGGGCCCTACGGTTTGTATCCCAAAGAAATTCTCCATCAACTGCCCAAACGCCATGTGCTGGTGTATTACAATGAAATCACCCACTGGAAATACGCCCAGCATGCGTACATCCAGATGTATCCGCGCGCCGACCGCAACGGTGACCTGCCGCCACACAGGAGCCACGACATCTACGAACGTCGGCCCGACCAGTTTCTCACCATGGTTTACAACCGCCGGAGTTTTTTCGCCTGGCCGTGCTATTATCACCGTGTTTTCAACGATTTGATGCCGTATGGCGTTGGCGACATCACCCACTCCAGCGGCCACCACGACCACTTCAACCAGTGGATGTGGCAACGTCTGCTGTGGGCACCGCGCACATCGGTGGAAGACGTGGTCGACGAGTACTGCCAAACCTGGTTTGGCCGCGAAGCCGCACCTTTGATGGCGAAAGCGATATTCCAACTGGAAGAAAATCTTGAAGAGCAACCGGGAACATCGCTGTGGGAAAAGTCCGGCATCGATGATTATTACGCGCTGGTGAAAAAAGCCGGAAAACGCATGCCGGCATCACAGATGAAAACCAACTGGCTATGGCGCATGTACATGCAAAAAGCCGCACTCGATAAATACGCCAAACTGGCAGTGCAGCAGCAGATGGCGCTGCAGCGGCGCATCGAACAGCGTTCCTCAGCAGTACTACAAGACAAGGGCAGCAATGCCGAAATCGACGCCATGTTGGCGTGGTTCGATGGCATGCAGGAATCAGCAGAAATGGAGCAACTGCGCGAAGAAGCTCGTCAATTGGGCGAGGAAAGCGATGCTTTGTTCGGCGTGCGCAGTGAAGGTTATTTTAATCTGGAGCACGACTTTGTCGGTTTGGGATGGCTGAAGCGCCAACTGCAGCGGGCGAAAGAGGCGACGAGCGAAAAGAAAAACGCGCATCTGGCAATGATTGTCGATTACGAGAATCCCGGCGAGGGTGGCTTTTACGATAACCTCGGCACCGCCAATCCGGCGCCGCATGTGGTTTTCGGTTATCCCTACGACCATGGGCAACCGTATGTGTTTCCCATGCTCGATGAAGGCAACCGGCCTAGTCAGCGTGCCATGCATTTTACACAAAACGAAGACCAGGGTGTGACGCTTTTTTATAACGAGCTCGACACCAAAGCTGCGTACCGTGTGCGCTTCACGTTTG
>QQUM01000758.1 GCA_008501545.1 Calditrichota bacterium | reverse complement strand
TAAACTGCCCGGCACTATTTTCATACCGGGAGAAACGGTGGGATAAATGAAAAATTATCGTTGTTTGCTTTTTACCGGCCTCTTGCTGTTGAGTGCTTCAATCCTGTTCGCACAGAATTTTGCACAAAAAGAATATGAGTATTTAAATAAGTTGCAACAGACTTCCGGAGAGAAACTCACTGAATACATCATTGCCGAGTATGAACATTTTCTTACAGCATATCCATTTTCAGTGAGCACGCCGGACGTGATGTTGCGGATGAGTGAGAAATGGCAACAAAAAGGGAAGGAATACAAAGCCCTTGCGTCATTCCTGAAGCTCTACTATGTCTTCCCCGACTATGCGAATGCGAATCAGATTCGGGCGAAAATATTGGCGCTCGTCTCATCAGAACGTACGCTGCGGAAAATGGAAGAGAAAATCACTGCTTTACTCGACAAGCGTTCTTCAGCGACTGAAATTGCACATCGGTATTTCAATTATCTCGAAGCGCTTTCTGTACTTACGGGCAGCAATATGGAAAGATTAGTCGATGAAACCGTAGCGGAAGCGCGTTTTTTTCACAGCCGGTATCCGGATGATGTCCGGCGTGATTCATTAACCATCTGGATCGCGGATATCTATCGACGGTATGGTGAAGACAGGGAAGCAGCAAGCGAGTATCTAAAATTCGATTACCTTTATTCAGGTAGTGTATTTTTACCCTATGCACGATACCAGCGAGGCATGCTGGCTTTTGAGAAATTGAAACAACCTGAACAGGCAATCGAAATTTTTCAAAAAGTGGTTACGGAGCATAATACTTCAAAGTACGCTGGCAAAGCACAGTTCGCGACAGGTCAGGTTTATGAAGAGAAATTAAAAAATTATCCGGCAGCAATCGATGCATACCGTTTAGTAGTCTCCGGGTATGATGACAGCGAAAATGCTGTTGCCGCACTTGAAAAAATTGCCATTATCCAAAGCAAGCGATTGCGTGCGATGGCAGACGCGGTGAAGACCTACCGTGAAATACTGGAAAAATATACCGACCATGTCGATTCACCACGGTTATATGTCATATGTGCCGATCTGTATCTCAAGCAGTTGAAGGATTATGATCAGGCGGCGGTTTTTTATGCCCTTGCAGCTGAAAATAATCCCGAACATGAGGATGCTCCGGAACTGTGGATCGAAGCAGGCGAAACCTGTGATCATCGATTGAATGATTATCGACGCGCTATTCAATATTACCAGAAAGTAATCGAACTCTACCCAAACCATAAAAAAGCGCGTGATGCTCAGAAAAAAATTAATGAAGCTGAAAAGAAAATAGTGCCTGAGACGGAGAACAATTCCGATAAAGAAAATTTGGATGGGAACGAAAAATAATGCGTTGGTTCAGTTTACGCCTCTTTGCAAGTTTGATCTTCTTGCCCTTTTTTGCGGCATTGACCTTGTTTATTCTGCATGGTCTCGTGATGCAGAATGTCTATTTTCAGGATGTGCCGGTCGTTTTGCTCTTGTGGCTCATCATATTCGTTATCTCACATTTTTTATTGAACAGCATCGGGCAAAAACGATTTCAGTATCTGCTTGATTCGGGATGGCAGGCTCTAAAAACGAATCAGACGCAATTGATCAATGAAATATTTCTACAAATCGACAGCCTGTTAAATGGCGGTTTACTGACAAAGCGTCTGCGCACTTCAATGCGCGAGGCGATGTTTCGCCGGTTTTTCGATTTTTATCAAAAAAATGTTCAGAAGAAAAATTTTCGTCACGGATTGCTGGAATGCATGAAGCTGGGAATTCATACGGAAGAAGCCTATCATGCTTTGAAAACCTGGCTGTTGCAGCAACCGGTATTGACGATGCCAATCGTCGATTTAGCCGAAGCATTGCTCGAGCGAAAGCCTCACGATAAAAATGTAGCTGCTTTTATGGTGGGAAAATACCTGGCAGACAGACAAAAACATTTCCGCGCAGAATATTTTTATGCCAGTGAACTTGAACAAAATGACCGTTATTCTGAGGATATCTTCAAATTATGCTTTCCGGGGATCAAGTACAGCAATCGAAAGGACGCTTTTGCATGCCAGATTTATATGCACAGTCTGAGAGAATCCCCACAGTTTTTTGAGCAGTTCGGTCCGATTTTATACAAAACACACAAATCATGGCAAATGACCGGCCGCGATGATAGCCTGGCAAAGGAACTTGCAACAACAGTTGCAACCTTTGATCCCGGGCTTTTGGAAACATGGGATGAACATGAGAGCACAGTGGAATACAATACGCTTTCTGCCCGGTTGTCACGTTTAAGTTACCATATTCAGCAACAGTTTATTTTCATTTGGGGTAAAGTTTTGCTGCGTAAAAAGGAAGTCATTGCCGGTTTGTCAATTTGTGCTTTTTTAGTGCTCGTTGTTGTGTTTGTCCCTTTTTCAGACTTATTTAAAAGTGCACCTGAAGAGCCCGAGCAACCACCAGCTCAGGTGGCACCGGTAAATACACGGTTTTCAGTGCAGGTGAGTGCATCGAAAAAACGATCAGGAGCGCTCACGGAGTTAAACCGGTTAAAGGCAAAGCAAATCGATGCATTTATGATCGAACCTGACCGGAAAGGTGGGTGGTACAAAATATATGTTGGTAAATTCGCAACCATGGATGAGGCCAGGCAAAAAGGTGCTGCATTGAAACAGGAGAAAGCCATTCGAGATTTTTTTGTTGTCAATTACAAGGGCAATAACGGACAAGCTAAATGATGTAATTACTGACTTCATCACATATTTTATGCCAATAAAAAGCCCGGTATACGTACCGGGCTTTTTTGTTCTTTGAGCTGGGATCAGGAGGAGAGTATCAATTTGATGTCGTGTCAGCTGGAGCCGGGGTAAAACATGGCCCCCATTGTTTCGCGTACCATTCGTCAAAAATGGCCTTTTGCGTCTCATCGAGAATGGCTGCAATATTATCAAACATGGTGATTTTGCATTCGCACATGGCCTCGCGCAATCCAAGCTGGTCAGCGAGTTCTTTAATCAGTTCATGTTTCGCTTTAAAAATGGACATCATTTCTGTAAAGGCTTCCCGGTGGGTGATTACACCGGCACGCATCGAATCAACGATAGCCTGGCGCTGCAATCGTGCTTCTTCAATGATTGGCGTTGCTTCATCACGGAATTCCTGAATCGGCACAGTGATGCATTCACGGTAATCCATTAAGATTATTTTTACCAGCGTATCCTGATCGACGGTCAGGTTCAAACTATCGAGTAATTGCCAAAGATGCATCCCTCTGTGACCGCGTCGATTCATGAAACTGGCCCTGCCGCGATTGGCCTGCAACGCCTGATGGTCGCGAGGCGAATCTTGCGAAAGTGTCATGTCGTTATCGAGTGAACCATCATTAATCCCTGCGAACTCATCGTCGTATTCATAAACTGCATATTCACTTGAGCTGTAATCCGCATCAGAAACTGGATCTGGTGAGGTCGCATTATCGTTATTACAGGCATAGACTGCCAGAAAAAATAACGGGAGCATAAAGGTTGTAAACAATCGGATTGATTTTTTTGCTTTCATAATGTCTTCCTTAGTTGTTGTTTGTAATTAAAGCTTCGCTTCCAATTTGTTTGACTGGATCTGGTCTCTTCAAATTCCAGACCATTTTATGAAATGCCTGACTTTTTTTGATTATTGTTAGATATTGAATAGATCTAAGTTTTTGTTTTATAAAAATTTAATTTTAAATCTTAAACGATTGTTTTAATTGCCATTCTTGCAATCTGCCTCTGCACAAAGGCAATATGTGTGGTTTGTTTAATTTCGAGAATGTTTGTATCAGTTCAGATTTTGCAAGTGAGGGTAAGCCTAATGCTTCTATTTACGCTAAAGCGGTGCCGGTTTCGGCATGTATATTTTTCAAAGTTAAGTTCAAAATAAGGCAATTATCCATTTTGCTGTTACTTGTTTTTTTCCTTTATAATTCTTGATTTCCACGCTGGAAAATTCTATTTTTATCAACCCAACCTGTCAATATAAAGTTTAAAGTTTTCTGCTTTTGAGTTCAGTTATGTTATTTGGCATTACGAAGAATTGTGAATTGGATTTCCATTTTTGTAATCAATCCCATCCATACCGGCTAATTTAAATAAAAATGGTCACGTCATGCAATGGTTGACGTGCCCACGATGAATGTCTTGCGATTATCAACAGTTGTAAAACCGTCGTGATGTGTTGAAGCGAATTAATGAAAATTTTGGTCACTTAATCACTTATCGTACTCAGGAGGAAAAATGAACTCTCCAATTAAAATTGACCTGCTTCAAAACGCTCTGGACAGTCTTCAGCGTGTTAAACGTGGATTAAATGAGATTAAAGTTGGCGATGAACTTGCAATGAAAGATGTACTTGCCTGGTCATGGCATTGTATCGATTTGTTAGCCAATTCGCGTTTGCAACCGGCGCGACATAATTTTGATTCATGGATGCAGGACTTCCTCCGCGATTCAGAACACACGATGCTGGTTGAGCGCGATATTCACTGGAGTGATTCGGCGCATCTCAATATATTGGAGCTGCTTGATATTTTCAGCCCGGTGCATTCATCCATATTAAAGCCAGAGTTTTATCAAGGTTGGCAGGACCGAACTTCACGTTGCCACAACTTGCGGGAAGAAGTTGCGAAAATTGTCGGCAGGAGTCTGGATGATGATTTGCGCGATCAGTTAATGGTCCTTTTAGCGGCTTATAATCGTTTGGTGCATGTTCCTGCCACTGTTCAAATCGAGCAAGATAAAATCAAAGCCGCACTACCTGCATTTTTCGATTTTATTGCAATGTTGATCAAGCCGGGAGATGAGGGAGCGAATTCTTTGAT
>QQUM01000469.1 GCA_008501545.1 Calditrichota bacterium | reverse complement strand
TTATTGCGTCCGCCTTTGCTTGCAGAACTCGAGAACGATTAAGTGGTATTTTTTTTGTCAGCGCTTCTCTGAGCAAAGATTCAATTTCACGCAATCACAGACCGCGAGTAAGACGTACGAATTCTTCAGCTGAGAACCCCTGTTCAAGTTCACCGTACCGGTTTTGTCCATCCACATCTTCGAGGGACAATAAATACTCAATACAGGTATATGTTTGTTGCTCATTAGGAAACGGTATTGAAATTCGAGTAAGACCCTCATTTAACAGTATGTTTTGCTGTCCATCCCGTGCAATACAAATGAGTTTATTACCAGATTTATTCAACGCAGGTGCTAAGGCCAACATATGCACGGTTTCAGCAGCAATTGTTTGTTCATCTGCTGCCGCAGCGCTTGATTGCACAGCCGGACAAATGTGCTCAGCGTAATCAAGGATTAGAGCGATTGGTTGAGCATCTGAACACGGTGTTTGTAAAAGTCTTGCAATTGCCCGAAAAAAACGACGGATTTCATCTTGTTCAAGTTGTTCATTGCGATTGAGCAATTGCAGAAGTCCCACAGCATTAAGTCGTTTATCAATACCTTTTTTCTTTTCAGGGGAAAGATTGCTATATCCATGCATACGAATTCCTTGCGATTTTGCATAGCGCAGCACATAAAAACTTCTTTGAGCAAGCCCTTCCGCTATGAATTGAGGTCGGTAGGCAAGCTTATTACCAATCAATACCAGATCATGGATGTTGCCAGTCAGAAGTATCGCACTCTCTCCAGCATCAATAGCTTGCATGAGTGGATCATTTAGGATATTGTTTTCTGATATTATCTTTTCAGTCAACATCATCTATCCCTGACTTTTAGTAGTTGTGCATCTCATCGCTAATCCACGTCGACGACGACCATTAGCATTTTTTGTCTTTTTCGTACCAGTAGAACCAAGTTTACAAAGCTTATTCTTCTGAGAAGTATTCTGTAAAATCCCTTTTCGATTATAATGCGATTTGCGTGTAATCCCATCAAGACTAATTTGCTTTTGAGCAAGGCCGGTGAGTAATTGATCCATAACCGCATGACAGGAATTATTTCCAAATCCTGTTAGATCAAGTGTAAGCTGTGCCCTTGAATCAGATTCTAGTACATGGCTTACTACCGAACGACCGTGTTTATCTTTAAGCACAAGAACATGCCTGTTCCGTTTACACTCTTTTTGCTGAACATCGGTAAAACCAGCGGCTCCTGCGACTTCAATAATGGACTTGACAATATACATTGTATGCGACTGACGGAAGTTTTTGATACTTCGAGAAATAAGATTTTCAAAGTTATTTTTACCAGTTAGCGCTATAAAATCATTCCAGCTTTTCGCATCAACAAATGATGAAAGAGTCGAGTGTTTAAGCGCCATAAGCTGCGCCATTTGAGCGGCTTGGGGTGCAAGGATTGGAGATTTTTCTACCAGAGTTTTTGCTTTTTCAAGCTTTTCGAAATAAGCACTTTGAGCTTCTATAGGCGTAGTATAATCAGGCAATGGTTCGTCCAGTACACGCTCAAGTCGTTCCATTTCATCACAGGCTTTTTCTGAAAGCCATGTACATGCTTTATAGGTTACACGAGCAGCAGAAATAACCAATCCAGCAGCAGCAACACATGCACCCGTAGCTGCTCCAGCAATAGCTCCAGAAATTGCTTCACTCATAGTTCTGCTCCTTCAGATTAAATGTTACATTATGATTTCGATTTTCAACTTTACAGCCCACTATTATGTGCATCAATCTGACTATCCAGAACGTCAATCAAATCATTCACACGGGAATCATCTGTGGACATTTGATGTGTCTCCATAGTTGCGTTTGGATTATCTATTGGATCACTATTTTCTGCATTATGTTCTACATCTACATTGCTGTTTACCGAATTGTAGTTAAGTTCATCATTGAGCAAATTTCGTAATGCCTGATTAACGGGCAGCATTGGGATAGCAGGCTCACCCTGCTCTTGTGCCCACGTATTAAAGGTGTTCAGCCCAGCTACATATGCCGTATATTTCTCAAGAACACTGCTTTTGAGAACCAGCTCAGCATCCCGAAATAAAGTCAGTTCTTTGGTTTGTGTTCGCACGTGGGTCAAATTCCGCATCGCGATAAGAAAATACAGTGCCGGCATACCAAACAAAATTTCTAGAGCATACAGAATAACCGGCAGAAACAGATGCAAAGTGTGGGAAAAACCTTCTTCAACTTCTCCAGCGACTTGCAGCAATCCCACCCGTGCTTGCGATGCGGAATAAATGCCTGCAAGCAATACGGCAGCGATTATGCAACCGAGAATTGGATGGAAATACCAGCCAGAATGCTTCGCATGTTGTTTTTTGCGGTCGTAGAGCGCACTAACCGTTTTTGAAAGCGATTGAGTGTCTCCAGTATTTGTTGCCTGTTTGTTTAAAGAAATAAAGGAGAAGTAGCTTGTAGTTTCACCGAAACAAAGTGATGCATAAATGCCAATGGCAATACAAAATACAATCGCAAGCCAGGAAACCTGGGGTAAAACAATGGCATAAATCTCATTTGAAATCATCCATTCAAAGATAACATTGAGTAGAAAAATGAGAGCAAAGCCTCCATAGACAAACAACCTGCGGCTATGCAAATCAGCACGAACCTTCTGATGCAATGGGTGGTTGACTTCAGCACGCAATTCCTGTTCTAAGGTCTCGCGTGAAGATTTTGCATCCTGTGCCTGCTCAGCTAGAATATTCGCTTGATGCAACAGTGGATCAGGCAACACCGGTTTGTCATGCATTTCAGTAAATGAAAATCGCAGTGCCATGGTTAATTCTCCATTCTCATAATGTAGCTGACAGCGGCATCGACACTTTCAAATTGCAAAATCTTTCCCTTAAAGAGCTTTAGTGCAATTTTCGATTTAAGACCAACTGCTACCACCGTTACATTTTCAGGAAATTTCACTGCCTGATATATTTTCCTTCTCTGGTCATGCAACCCATCAGAGAGAAAAAGAAAGAGTTTTTTACTGTCAACAGGAAAACCCGGCTCGTTGAACAACAATGTAAACCGTTCAAGAGCACCATGAATATCGGTGTATCGACTTTTGCGCGGTTGTGAAAGTAGTGTTGAAAGAGAAGACCGAAACTGAGTAATGGCTCCTTTGTTTTTTCTATTCTTTTGGGCACGCTCATCAAGCCGCCCAGTAACTGGCTCAAGTGAAAGACGAATCAAGGGCTCAAACGACTGGTCATGAATTAATCCAAAAGCCAGTGCTCCACCCTTCAGCTTGACTATTGAAATGAGCGAATCTATATGTGTAGTTTGTAAAACAGTGTTTTTATTTTTAAACATGCTGCCAGAAACATCGTATGCAATTCCCAATACAATAGGCGGCTGTGAAGACTGCAAACGTTCTGCATCAGAACATTTCACTGCAAAGGAAGTTGTACACAATAGAAAACCTACTATAGATATTTTCTTTGAAAATTCATTTCTAACCATGATTAACTCCCTGCCAAAACCAAATGTTATTCAACCACCATCAACTTGCGAAGTTTGCGAACTATACCCCCTTCACCTTTGCTATTACCACGAAAAACTTGACGAATCGACGCTTCAGAACATCCTTGCTCGATACTAATCTCTTGCCATGTCTTGCCTTGCAAAAAGGCTAAAAGAACATGTTTTTGTACAGGCGAAAAATGTTTTTCAGCTAATTGAAGTATTTGAGTTATTGATGATTGATTTCTTTGATGAATAAAAGCACGTTTTTTCTGTTCAATTCTTTGTATATCTTCAGCTTCCTTGTCGGTTAGAAGTTGATAATCAAGATTAGCTTGTATCCGAAGGTGATACCCTTCGCTATACGTCACAGCCGATTGTGGATTGCCCCATCGATCACATACAATTTGATATTTTGTCTCTTCCCAAAAACAATTGCTGTTTTGATGTTCTGAACTTGACATCTTTACACCTCATAAGGAATTTAAGTTATGCATCGATTTTAAATTGATCACAATTCTAAAGCTGGAAACACCAAATTTCGAATGGGTTTCCAGTGCTTATTCAGTGCGGAACGTGTCATCAGAAAACCAAATTCATGCGAACTTGATTGTTTGAATTGACACGAATTCACATAACAGAAAATTCCTAATACGAGAATAGGTCAAAGCAAAAGGTTTTGGAAGTAATTAGATTAAATCTGGTTTGACAGTAATGGTCTGGTTCTAAATACACCAAACTCGATTACTGATTCGTGTGGACACGATGATTGTAATCTGCAATCAGATTTCATCGTGCAAAGTAGGAAGAACAAGAAGGTAGCGAATTATTATCGCTCAAAATAAAGAACACTGTTACTAAACTGCAAAACAAAAAGTTCTTCTATATAATATCTAAAACCGAGGTAGTTTTTTCAAGGCTCCTTTCAATTTTTGTGATTTTATGATTATTAGGCTGCACAGCTAAATTAAGACTACAAATTCATTTTGCAACAAGAAAAAGAAAAATTGTATTCACATATCTGGACAACAATACCAAGAGTGCTATTATATATAACAAGAACCATTATGGTTCCGTTTAACCATTTTATTATTAATTATCTAATAGTTAAGGACTATTAGACATCTATTCAATATGAGTATAGAAACATTCAAAACATCAAATCAAGAAGAGCCAAATTTCGATAGTGCATCAATTAAGGAAACCGATGGTTTCGAATCAATAAAACAAGAACAAGATGATAGAGCTATAGAAATATGCAAAAGTTTGAATGATAAATTGCATACAATTACCCAAAGCCTCCCTGAGCATCTTTACCCAGAATTACTGCAACAATTCGATGAAGTGCAAAATAAGGTTTATGA
>QQUM01000711.1 GCA_008501545.1 Calditrichota bacterium | reverse complement strand
CGCTGCCGTTTATTTACGATGCCTGCACCAACATCGTTTTTCCCATCCATACTTCACAAAAGTTTGCCCATACCGTGGGACTGCCTGGCATCATCCTGCAAGGCACAGCAACCCTCGCCTTTGCGGTGCGTGAAATGATCAATCGCCACGCCGAGGGCAATCCATTAAATTTAAAATACCTGGCCTGCAATTTCAGCGGTATGGTTTTCCCGGATTCAGAAATTCGAATTCAACTTCTGGCAATAGATAAACAAGCCAGCGACCTGCATTTGTTCTTTCAGGTTCTTGATGATAAAGAGCAAATTGTCATCAAAAATGGCTATGCATGCATGAGTAAATGAAATGATCGGATCATTTTAAAAATTGATAATTGAGTATTGAGTGTTGTTTATTGAATCAACGTCATTCTGAAAAACCGTAGGTGTGCGAAGCAAAATCTTTTTAATCCTTCAATGCATTGATGAACGAAAAATTGGCAAAGAGCCGAAATAGATCCCTTTCGAGATGACAACCAGAGGCGCAGCGTAAATGTATCTCGAGCTACATTTACTACATTCATTTAATTCGAACATACCAACCTGGAGAGTTTTATGAGCTGGAAAAATTTAAACCAAACCTGGCATTTTGTCGAGAAATGGGCAGACAAAACACCGAATGCGGAAGCTCTCGTATCGCAGGACGAACACCTGTCGTGGCGCGATTTCAAATCAGAGATGGACAATGTGGCACTGGCTTTTCTTGAAATTGGCGTCCAGCGTGGTGATCGCGTCGCATTTTTGGCGATGGCACAAAATGAATTTCTCACAACCTACATGGCCGCAAACAAAGTCGGCGCCATGTGGCTTGGTTTAAATCCCAAATTCACGCTCGATGAATTGCGCTACCAGATCGGTGACAGTAAACCGTCTGTGCTCGTTACTTTGCGCTCGTTTATGGGTGCCGATTTATCAGAAATTCTCAGCACGTTGATGCAGGAATTCCCATTCATCAAAAAAGTGCTGGTGATGGGCGAGGCCTTTTCCGGTACAGAAAATTTCAAAGCATTCGTTAACCAACCACGCGAATCACTTCTGGTCGAGTTGGAAAAACGCACGGCCGAGGCAGATGCCGGGGATAGCGCGTTGCTTATGTACACATCCGGTTCCACCGGCCGCCCGAAAGGTGTCGTGCAGACCCACTACAGCATCATCGAAAACATCAGAGTGGAAGTGCGGGAATTCAAGCTGCACAACAAATCCCGCGCGCTGTTGCACTTTCCCATCAACCACGTTGCTGCCGATGTGGAAATCGGTTTTGCCACCATTATGGCCGGTGGTTGCAGCGTGATGATGGATGCCTTTCATCCCGTCGAATCGCTGAAGATGATCGCCAAAGAACGCATCACCCTTGTTGGCCAGGTGCCGGTGATGTTTTTGTTGCAAATGAAACAGCCGGAATTTCGTGAAACCGATTTCAGCAGTGTCGAGCTTTTTGTCTGGTCCGGTTCCGCCGCACCGAAATTGCTCATCGATGTGCTGCGTGGTATTTGTGCACAGACCGGCGCGAAGCTTTACACCGGCTATGGCAGCACAGAGCTATGTGGTCTGGTGACCTACACCATCAACAATGAGGACGAAGAGCGCCTGATGCATTCCATGGGAAAAACCGTGGATCCCTTCGAAATAAAAATCGTCGATGAAAACCGCAATGAGGTGCCGCAAGGCGACGTTGGCGAAATCGCCATGCGCGGCCCGATGGTGTTCAAAGAATATCTCAATAAATCCGACGCCACTGCCGCCGTGCTCGATGCAGATGGCTGGTTTTACACCAGCGATTTAGCCTGGTCGGACGCCGATGGTTATCTCTACATGACCGGGCGAAAATCGGAGATGTTCAAGAGCGGTGGCGAGAATATCTATCCGCGGGAAATCGAGGAAGTACTGGAAAGCCACACCGGCGTGCTTTTCGCCGCCGTGATTGGCGTAGCCGATCCTCTGTTTCAGGAAGTTGGCTGGGCTTTCATCATGCGCCAGCCGGGCACCGAAGCGACAGAAGACGAACTGCTCGCGTTGTGCAAAGAGCGACTGGCTAATTTCAAAGTACCGAAGAAATTTCTACTGCGCAATGAACTGCCGTTACTCGCTACCGGAAAAGTCAACAAAGTCGCTTTGAAACATGAGGTTGAAAAAATGATAGAATAAAATTATGGTGCCAGGCCCTTTAAAGTGCCTGGCACCTGGCGCACTTTAATCCAAGGAGGTCAATCATGGCAAAAAAAGTCATTCTCGCTGGTGTATTGGGTGGAATCGTTATAATACTCTGGACGTTTGTGCTCAATGGCATTTTTGGTTTTCGCAGTAGCATCGACATGAAAAAAGTGCCAAACGAAGCACAGGTTTATGCCGTTCTACAGGAAAACATTGCTGCGCCCGGCCGCTACGTATGCAATCCGCAAATGCCGCAGGACGCCCCACCACCGCACGGACAACCGGTTTTCGGCATATTCTACAGCGGTGTTGGACACGAAGACGCCGGTCAAATGATGATTTTCGAACTTCTCATCTTTATCCTGGCACCCACTCTGGCAGCATGGTTACTGTCGCAAACATCCCAACAGATACTGACAAGTTATGGCCGAAAAGTGCTGTTCTTCGTCGCAATCGGTTTGCTGTTCGCATTTTTCTCCAATCTCTCTGACTACGGCATTGCCGGGTATCCTTTAGGTGACGCTTTGCTTCTCGGGCTGCACAACATTTGTTTGTGGACGGTCATCGGTTTGGTTGTCGCGTGGAAAATTAAACCGGGTGAACGTGCAGACTAAAGTCTGTTGGTCGAAGAGCACAGAATACAATACAAGCGCATTTTTTATGCTAAACGCCTTGCAGGGAGCAGAAATTATATTTTCCTTGATTTAAATTTTTTTTATAACAATTATTGAAAAATATTCATCGAAACGCAAAAGTCAAACGCAGGTCACTTTTCACAGGAGAATATATTTTGATGACAGCCTCACTATCTGCACGTTTACGGGAAGGGACCAAAGATTCACACCGGTCGGCAGAGCATTCGCCATTTATTCGAAAGTTTTTTACCGGCCAACTGACCAGGAAGGTTTATGCTGAATTTTTACTGCAGTTGTATTTTGTCTATACCGCCTTGGAACAAATACAGGAAAACCACAAGGGGCATGCAACGCTTGGGAAAATTGCTTTTCCAGAACTGTATCGCATTGCGGCGATTGAAGAGGACTTAAACTTTTATTTTGGCAACACGGATTGGAAAGAAATCAAACCACGCCAGGCAACACAAGTGTACGTGCAGCGCATCAATGAATTATCGGAACAGTGGGTTGAAGGTCTCGTTGCTCATCTTTATACGCGCTACCTGGGTGACTTATCCGGCGGGCAGGCACTGAAAAAAGTGGTTGCACGGTCATTCGATTTAGCCACGAATGAAGGGATCGCATTTTACGAATTTTCGGAAATAACGGATATTCCCCGGTTCAAAAATGAATACCGCGCGCAACTGGATGCCATGCCACTTGATGATGCAAGTGCAGAAAAAATAGTTGAAGAAGCCAACCGAGCGTTTGATTTAAACCGCGGTGTTTTTGACGCTATGGATGAATAAACAATTTCCGCTCGACCTTAGCCGTGCTTAAGGAACAAATTGCTTGCAGGGATAATTGACTGGCGGTCGCTTTAATCCGCCTCTTTTCAAATACTCAAAGTTGCATGTACACAGAACTGCATATTTATTTACTAAAGTTATGTTTTGATACAGCCCCGTTGTAAAGCACATCCTCTATTCATTATTTAAGGTGAAAAATATGAAGACACTCGTATTCGGAGCAAGCGGCGCCACTGGAAAACACGTCGTTTTGCATTTGCTGGAGAGGCATCATGCCGCAAAAATTGTTGTCCGTGAAAGCGCCAAAATTCCCGACAAATTCCTTGAAGACCAAAATGTCGAAATCATAAAAGGGGACATTGACCGATTCAGCACGGAAGAGATTCACGCGCTTCTGGTGGATTGCGATTCGGTCGTCTGCTGTCTTGGTCATAACCTCAGTTTTAAAGGCATGTATGGCAAACCACGAAAACTGGTGGTGAACGCTGTACGAAAGATAACAGCAGCACTTGCCGCTTCAAATACGCCCAAAAAATTCGTTCTCATGAGCACAACCGCCTATACGAATAAAAGTCATGGCGAAAAAAACACATCCGGGGAAAAACTCGTCTTTTCCTTACTGGAAATTCTTCTGCCGCCGCACAAAGACAATGTGCTTGCAGCCAATCATCTCCTGTACGAGGTTGGTGCATCTAAGCAGATCGAATGGGTAGCTGTCCGCCCGGATGGCCTGATTGATGAAGAAAGCACCAGCCACTATGAACTGCTTGAAAATAAAATAAGAAGTCCTCTCTTCGATCCCGGGAAAACAAGCAGAATCAATGTCGGGCATTTTATGGTTGAACTGTTGGTGAATGAGGATTTGTGGGGTCGGTGGAAGTTTAAGACGCCGGTTATTTATAACAAGGGATGAATGCGTAACATACGTCGGCAAACTCACATTTTTCTTGTTTTAAAGTTATATTATTAATTTAATAAACGGAAGATACATTAATCTTCCTCTCCGACAGGCATTTACATGCATAGCTTTCCTCTCCCAGTCGGTGAGGTACAAGTAATGTGTTTACAATAATGATCAAATATAAAACGAATGTGTATTTAAGAATAAAAAATGATAAATAATATAAACCAAAATCCAGAACAAATTGCCAGAGATAAAATAGAGAAGAGGCTCATTGATGCTGGATGGGTAGTACAGTCAAAAACGAAAGTCAATTTATCAGCAAATAAAGGTGTGGCGGTTCGAGAGTACCAAACA
>QQUM01000789.1 GCA_008501545.1 Calditrichota bacterium | reverse complement strand
ATTTAATAGAGAACAGTTTAGATGTATTATTAATCGATGTACATTTAAAGGAGGGGCAACGTGATGAACATTGAATTTAACACAATTGCAGAATTGATTCGTGAACATAATATCCTGTCGACTATAGCTATATTTTTAACAATTCAATTTTTTGATTACTCAATGGAACTTGTTTTCCAAAGGAATTTTAAGAAAACTTTTGCGAAAATTTTTTTCAGTTCAATAACCTTAAAATTTGCTTTATCTTGTAGTTTTACTTTATCAATTTCATATAGCGTTGAGATAAAAAATATTGTTGTTAATTATTTCGAGAATAAACAGGATAAATTGATTGTTGATGTGCCAAAGGATTTTGATGAATCTGAAAAAAATATTTTCATTTATGATGCTTATTATGACCACAATAAATACATTATTGGTAATCTCAGGCCATCAAAACTTGCAGAATTTGACAAAATCATTGCCTATGAAAAGGAGCGCAGGATTCAGAAAATTGACAAAAATACGTTGAAATGGCTAACCTGCGATGATAAAGAGTTGCTTGCGGTTTATAAACGGTGGCAATACATAAAGAATCTCTACGGCTTTTATACGACAGTCTACCCGGACGAGCGAGATAAATATAAATATTTAATCGAAAATTGTATAAATTAACGAAGAAAGCCAGTAGATCCTGATGATTCTGCCAACAATAATCGGCTCACTTGATGCGATCATTGCTGGCAGATGGCATTCATCACCAGGAAATTCGTGATATAAGTTTATCCATAGCCACAAACGTATCATGGACGTTGGAAACTTTTGAACATCACCAACTTGGATCGATGAAACCGTAATAACGGCCAAACCAATAATTTCGAATCATCGTAGAAGCATGCCCTTCCACAACTGACTTTACGACTTTGTGTCCATTCTCCGTTGGTATTTTGAATTCTCGTGTTTCACGATCAAAACCCCACATATTTTTTATGCCATCTATCTTTTGCTCAGTAAGAACGTTTTCGCCCGTGAGCACCTGGTAAAGCATGATAAGCCAGGGATCACCAGGAAAACTGAAATCATGATTTTGCCAATCGTGCCAATGGATGTTTAAATTCATCCTGTATTTTATGAGAAGTGAACGATCCTTTTCATAGCGCATGAGCATGTAGAGTGATTTTGCAGCATGATCATCGTCGTAGGGATTTCTCCATTCCGGAGGCCACATCACTTTGGATTTTAACTGGCGATCATCGTAATGATAACGGTCTATTAACATATTATATGCAGCATGAAATCTCTCTTTACCCGTGATACGGTGCGTTACTTTCAATCCCATTAACATCTCAAGCGAATTTAATTCCTGATGTTGTAAGTCAGGGCAAAAGTTCCCCCAAAGCGTCATTTTTCCATCAAGGTCAACAAGTTTAAAGTTGTGATATATGCAGCGGCTCATGAACCTGTCGAGTAGATCGGCAGCCCGCTGTTTATTTTCCTCGTCTGCACATAATTCCCAATAAATCCCAATACCGTAGAATAAAGAAGTGAATTTATCCGCACTCAGATCGCCCAACCAGCGGTATCCGGGCATAGATGTGGACCAGTGCCATTCCATCGGGTACCACAGAACCTGTTCATGCCAAAGAGGCTTGTCTGTTTTATAAAAACCACGCGCCATAAGTCCGGGAACACCTGTTACTTTTTCAAGTTTTAATAATCCTTCAAAGAGCTGGTTAGCAATATGCAAGTCATCCCTGTTTTCTGTAATTGCATACTTAAAACAATAGGCTGCAAGCATCTCGACGGTTACATCGAAGCAATCAGAATACCAGGCAATAACCGGCTCCTTGAATCCTGCAGGAGGAAAAATTACCCGTTGAAGTAAAGTACCTTCGTTCCAGTGGTTGCCAAACATCAGTTTATCAAACAGTGCCACACGCTTATGAAGCGGATCCGTTTTCGCGGGGAAATCGTTCACTTTTTGCGCACTGGCCTGGCCATTCAGCACAAATGCAAGTACGAAAGCGTACAAGAGTAAGTTTTTTTTATTCACGTTCAACCTTTATTATCTTATGTTTAGAAATTGAATCGGCTATTTGACATCCTTTACACAGCGGAAACCGACCGGATAGTTTGCAGTTGTGTTTGGCGGAACATAATAGCGATGCGTTGTGCGAATAAATGAGTGATTATTAAAATTCGAGCCCCCGCGCATAACTTTGTATTTTTCCCCGTATTGTTCCATTGGTACATCGTTTCCGGGATACGGCTTGTACCAGTCAGCTGTCCATTCCCAGACACTGCCTGCCATATCCAAACAGCCATATGGACTTTCTGGTTTTGCGATGGCGCTGCCGCGCGGGTAGTTTCGATTCCAGACAACAAATTTATTATCGTATGTGTTTCCCCATGGAAAAATACGACCATCGGTTCCTCTGGCAGCTTTTTCCCATTCTTTTTCAGTTGGCAATCGTTTACCTGCCCACTGTGCGTAGGCATTTGCCTGCTCCCAGGTGACCACAACTGAAAAATGTTCCTTTCCGGGAGGAAAAGTATAGTTCGCATCGAATTCGGCATAATCAGCGTTACAAACCTCAAGTTTATCAATAAAAAATTCATTTGTTGTTGCAATATGCTGCGGTCTCTCATCCGGGTCACCATATTTACTTCCCATGATGAAAGAACCGGCGGGAACATACACCATGCCTTCTGGTGGGTTTGGATTTTTTTCAGCCGCCTGGTTTAAAAAAAGCAATGAAGTACAAACACTTAAGAAAAAGATAATCACATTCATAGTCGTTTCCTTTTTTTCCTGGACTTGGATTTGTTTTGGAAGCTGGAGAGTCACCACTGTAAACAAACGCATCATGCGCACTGCAAAATAAGCCTATTTTTAAATATATGTTTGTTAAAATTAATTTAATGTGCGGGAAGGAGCACATGGAAAACTATTAATTCAAGGCTGATCCTGCAACGAAAATTCAATTTTATACCCAATTTTTTTGAAAACTCAAATAATATGTTGTTTTTTATAATTCTTGTTTTATTTTATGGTTAATTCATTGTACCTGTTTTAACGCCTTCTTCTACATGATAGTTGTAAAATTAAAGACATACTAAAAGAGACCGCATGGACACAACTTTAATATAAGTTGTTTTATGCGTTTTTTTTTGCCCGGAACAGGCTGCAAACACAGATGTACATTTCTACAAATTTACAAAGTAAGGATCAATTCAATGGAAACTGGAACTGTTAAATGGTTCAACAGCTCTAAAGGCTATGGCTTTATCACCCGTGAAGAAGGTGATGATGTATTTGTACATTTCAAGGCTATCCAGATCGACGGCTACAAAACGCTTGAAGAAGGCGAAAAGGTTGAGTTCGAAGTAGAGAAGAGCCCAAAAGGACTGCAGGCAGTTAATGTAACAAAAGTTGCCTGATTTTTTTGAAACGTTTAACCCCGATAATTTTTATCGGGGTTTTTTATTCATAATTTGACTGATTTGCCTGGCACCTGGTTGATTTTAAAAAATTATTGAAGCATAAAAACTTATCGTTTTTGATAACATGATAAAGTGCCATGCACATTGATGTTATTCCCACCATTCTTTCAATGTCTTTCTCTAATCCGTATTCGGATTTTCTTTGACTCTTTCCTGAAAATTCATCTTGTTTGTAAAAATGCGATTCTCAAGCCGTTTTTTTTGATGATAACGTGGTATCTATTTGAAATGCATCGATATAAATCGTTTGCATCCTGTAATTTTAATGATTAGATTTTTTGTTACGAAACATTGTTTTTTTTAAAACAAATCCGGAGGAAGGATTATGGAAAGTTCAATTCTTAGTGCAGTTATTTTGCCCCTGGCCCTGGCCACGATTATGATCGGAATTGGCCTCGAGTTAAAAAAAGATGATTTTCTACTCTTGTTTCAAAAACCGAAATCGGTTATTGCCGGCCTGTTTGCTCAGATGATTTTACTGCCATTGTTAGGTATTCTTGTCGGATTTTATCTGTTTGATTTTTCTTCACCTCTCATCGGTGCCGGATTCGTCATCATTGCACTCAGCCCGGGTGGTGTGACTTCAAATCTTTTCACTCTGCTTGCAAAAGGAGATTTAGCGCTTGCTGTCACATTAACTGTTATCGTGAGTGTCATTACACCGTTTTGGTTTCCTGTAGCGGCTGCACTCATTTTGACTATGGTCGAAGGTGCTGATGCGATCAAGTTAAATATTGTGAAAACGATTATTGAGCTTTTTGCAATAACGCTGATTCCCATCGCGATTGGTATGTTCATCCATTACAAAAATGAAGCGTTTGCTGTGCGTATGCAAAAAATGGTGAAAACGCTCTCAACGATTTTTCTTGTATTGGTAATTGTGGCCCTTGTCATTAAGCACCGAGATATTTTAATGGCCAATTTAATTTCCGTAGCTCCCGCATCGTTAATACTCGTCGTGCTTGCATTCATCGTTGGATTGGTTGTTGCAAAAGTATTTTCGACCACAGCCGCGCAAAGTCGTGCTATTTCCATCAGCGTGGGTATTCAAAACGGCACACTTGCATTGTATATTGCAGCCACAATTCTCGGCATACCGGAATTAACGCTTGCAGCAATGTTTTACAGCCTGATTATGTTTGTCGTTGGATTTGCTGCAGTGGCCTTATTCAATAAGTTTCCATCGCTTAGCGGTGAAAATGTTGCGATCACCGCTTAATCTTACTTTTTTATGATTGATGAAAAAGAGTAACTGAACTCCCCATCGTTCACCAATTCGCCTTAACATGGTGGGTTCAGTTGCGATCATTTCTCTTTATAGTTCAAATTCGCCATGGCAAACAATTAGACTGCAATACCTCTATTTTTATTCAACTGTTTCAATTTCCGGTT
>QQUM01000652.1 GCA_008501545.1 Calditrichota bacterium | reverse complement strand
ATTTGAGGCTACAATTTAATTTATATGGAGAGAAAAATGGTGAGATTTTCAATTAAATGGCATATTCACTTTTTTGGCGTTCTGTTTATTTTGGGTTACATGGTGCCGCTGCAAACAAAAACGAGCAGCGAATTACAAGCAAAACCGGCATCAGAAGCGCAAAAGATCTACAAACAAGCGATGAAAGAAACAGATACGCTTAAACGAATTCAGCTTCTACAGATCGCACTTCGTCAGGAACCTGAATATGTGGACGCATTGCGCGAACTCGGGATGGCTTATAAAAGAATTGAAAACTTTGCGGAAGCTGAAAATTTTTTCATGCGAGCTTATACAAAAGTAGCAAAAAGCAAGAAGAAAGAAGCCACTGTTTTTTACTTAAGCGAAATCAGTCTCGTTCAAATGTATCAGGGAAAACTCAAGGAAAGTGAAGAATCCTTGCGCGGCGCTATTGGCATTGCATTGGATGCTCATGAAGTGCGAAAACTCAATTTTCAGCTTGCAAACCTTCTGATCAAACAGGAAAAATATGACGATGCCCTGAACGCTGCAACAAAAGCAAACAACGCTTTATCGACAAAAGATTTAAAAACGGTCGACCTGATGCTGGATATCGAACGCGAGATAGAATTACGAGATACATACCAAAGAGCTGTTAAAACACACGATTCCGGAGAGATTGAACCTGCAAAAGTATTATTTGATTCCCTTTTGCAAATCAAAGGGAATACCTACAAAGATGTAGCGGCACGATTGGAGAAAATCAACAGCGCATTATCAAATCAGCAGAATACAAAAATCATTGAATCTGTCTACAATAAAGCATTGAAAAGTGAAGCAAACGGGCAGGTTGATTTGGCATTGAAATATTATAAAAACATATTGTCCGAAGGCGGATACAAAGATAGTGCAATACGCTACAAGCGGCTGATGGAAAAAAAAGACCAGCAAGAAGTTGATTCGGAACTCAATCGATTGTATGCGCAGGGTACACAAGCTGCTAAGGATAAAAACTGGATTGAAGCATCTATTGTATTTGAGGAACTTATCAATATAAATCCATCTTTTAAAGATACGAAAAACCAGCTCAGGCAAGCGAATTCGCAGATCAATCAAAATCAGTCAGAAACTCTGCTCGCCCGGTACTACGCGGAAGGACTTGCTGCAAAAAATGCAAAAGATTTCAAAAAAGCGCATATTGTATTTATGAAGCTGTGCAATATTGATCCAAACTATGAAGATGCCCGCTTTTTGCTTGAAGAAGTTGAAGAAAAGCTGCAGGATACCAGAAATAAAACACCTGATGAAATTTTAAAAGCAAATCCGGAACTCAGTAAATTATTTACAAACGCACAAGAACAGATAAAAATTAAAAATTGGCGCCGTGCAATTGTAGAACTTGAAAAAATACAGATTATCGAGCGCGGTTTTATGCAAAGTGACACGCTCTTGACGTATTGCAAAAAACAACTTTTAGGTTTGGCCGACATTGCGGAAAACAAGCAAGAAAATTCCGAGTCAAATCTGGTCATTGGATTTATCATTGCATCGATTATCATGGTGCCGATTTTAGGATTTGTGGTCGTTTCTCCATCACTCAAAGTGCGTTACCTGATATCTAAAAAAAGATATACGGAGGCTGCCAAAATTTATGAAAAAATTTTACAAAAACATCCCAATCGCGTAAGTGTTCTCCCCGGGCTGGCACAGATTTATTTGCAATCGGGAAGAACGGATGAGCAGGCAATTAAAGTTTTTAAAATGGTGATGCAATTAAACCTAAGTCCGGAACATCATCATCGGATAAGCTCGATACTAACACAAAATTATCTTACAAAAAGCCAGACGACCGATGCCGATGATATCAATCTTTTAGAAGAAGCTTTGGCCGACGAGTTCAAAAAAAACAATCAGGAAAGTTCATGAGACCACATAAAAATCCAACAGCTCAGGGGAGCACCATCATGAGAAAGAGAACACTTGCAGCATTTTCAATCCTCACTGTTTTCATTTTTTTGTTCTTGCATGCTTCACTCTTTGCAGAATCACCCCAAAACAGAGATGCGATTCGCTGGTACAACAAGGGACTGCAAAGCCAAGACGTTGCCGACAAACTGAAAGCATTTCAAGCTGCGATTCGAATCGATCCGCAATTCGGACAAGCGCACTTTCAATTGGCACTTGTCTATAATCAGCAACGAAATTACAATGAGGCACAAAAACACCTTGAAACTGCTTATTCCATAAAACAAGGCAACGATGTTGATAAAATTCGCTTCAATGCCGCCTTTACTCTGGCCAGGCTTTATAAATCACAAAAGCAATATGGAGAGGCAGTATCTTATTATCAATTCGCAAATGAATTGGTACCAACTGATCAATTGAAAAGCACTTTAAATTTTGAATTGGCAACCTGCTACTTTCGTCTTGAAAAATTTGATGAATCCCTCGCCCGGGCGCAGGAAGGTATGAAACTCAGTTCAGACAATAAGATTTACTTCCAAAATTTTCTCGCAGCGCTCGAAAATGCCAGAGATATCGCTAATAATTACAAACGTGCCAAAGAAATCATGAAGGGTGATAGCTTGCTGGAAGCCCGTGTTTTGCTGGCAAATATCAATAAAAAATCACCGGATTACAAAGATGTGCCTGCGCTCATGGCACAAATAGATTCCCTTTTGGCCAGAAAAGAAAAAGTTACCTTGCTAACGTCTTTGTACAATGAAGGTTTGCGCTATGAGAAGGAAAATAAATTCGAATTGGCCATTGCAACTTTTGAACAAATCTTAGCACAGGATAATACCTTCAAAGATGCTTCTGATCGACTTGCGGCACTGGAAAAAAGAATTTTCGAAAAGAACAAAGACAGCGAATTGCAAAATGCATACACTGAAGGCATAGTTGCCATGGAAAGCAAAGAATGGACCCATGCAATTATTGCATTTGAGCGTGTTATAAAGACAGATGCCGGATTCAAAGATGCGGCGAAGAAGCTGCAGGTTGCAAAAAACAATTTAAAGAGCCAAAACCAATCATTAATCATAGAGCGCTTTTATGCGGATGGAAAACAGGCAATTTTTGCGCGAAACTGGGGAGCTGCACTCGTCGCCCTGGAAAAGGTAAAAAATATCAACCCGAATTTTAAAGATGTACAAATTTTGCTTGCAGAAGTTGAAGAGAGAATTTCATCTTCATTGACATCCGATAATAATACAACGATTGACCTGAAAACAGCCTCGATGCTGGATTCCCTTTACACAGAAGCGCAAGGGTATATTCATCTCGAAGACTGGTTCAAGTCAGTGTCACTGCTTGAAAAAATTCAAATCATTAAGCCCGGGTATCGAGATGTTATCGATTTGCTTGCAACCGCGAGAACAAATCTCGCCCTCAGTAATAATGATTTACAAAATTCGATTGCGATGCGCAATAAAGGCAATTCAACTTTGTATTATGGTGGGATTCTATTTTCACTTGTGTTCTTCCCACTATTGGGATTTGTACTTTTCGTCCCCCATGCGCGAGCAAAAGCATTTACACTCATCGGTAAACACCATCTCGCTGCAAACATTTATGAAAAACTTCTCCAGGAGAATCCGGGTAAATTGAAGCTTTATTCTCCCCTGGCGAATGCGTATCTCATCAATGGACGGAGAGATCAAAAAGCACTGGAGCTCTTCAGTACCATTCTGAAGCTCAACTTAAATATTCCAAACAGAAAACAACTCGAAAAAATCGTTCAACAAAAATATCTCGCCCGAGGCTCGCGTTCATCTGAAGCGATCCAGGCATTTAAAGACGCATCAAAATCGAGTCATTCACATTCACAATAAATCGATAAAACAGTCAAGGTCTGATTCATGCCAAACACCGAGCACTTTGCACCAACAGATCGTATTGGACAACTCCTTTTAACGCTGGGGAATGCCTACTTAGATAGACAGCAATATGAGGAGGCATTTGAAAAATTCGAACAGCTTGTTGACCGGAATGTGGATTCTGCAGACATTTGGCACAAAGCGGCAGTTAGCGGTATTGGGGCAAACAATGTTTCAGACAAGGCTTTGACAATCTACAAAAAAGCTATGGAAGATGATCCCGATTCCAGTGCACTAAAAATTGGTGTAGCCACACTATTTGCACAGAACGAGATTGTGACACCTTATTCCATCGAGATATGCGAAACTGCACTGACACTTAATCCTGCCAATGCGCAAAAATTGCATCTTTTTCTCAAAAAGGCTTATGAAGAATCCGGCCAGCAGGAAAAAGTTTATGAACATGAGCAAAAAGTAATTTTTGGAAGCAACAATAAAAAAGCGATACGTTCGTATCTGGAAAGCCTGTGGTGGGAACATAAATTTGATGAAGCCAACCGTTCAATAACGACCGCAATGGATTCCATAAATCCAGCCATGCAGTTTCAACTGGAACGCGCATTAACACTATCCTACGAACTGCATTCCAAAGGGAAATTGGCACAAAATAAACTTGAACGCTCGACTATCAAGAGTGGTTTGGACTCCATCAATCCTGAACAATCCTTACAAGCGTTGCGCTCATTTCTCATGCTCAAGGTATGCCAACCTGATGCGGAAGAAAGTACCAGGCAACTCGATGAGGAACTCCTTGAGGAATATCAGTTTATTCTCGGAAATGTCTCCCTGACTGACGTCCTTATGAATACAAACGGGAATTCGGTTCCAGAAAATGAAGATAAAGAATTTAACTTTCAAACAAACGTACTCGAACTCTTTCCTGCAATGGATATCGCAGGGCAGGATTTTGATGAAGCCAACACCCGCACCCTATGCCTGATGCAGATTTTCACACATGGTAGCAGTAAAATTTCTGAAAAGCTGGTTAAACTGGTGGAGGATCATCTCCTCCAGAGCAAT
>QQUM01000411.1 GCA_008501545.1 Calditrichota bacterium | reverse complement strand
AACATCATTCACTGTGGCGCCACGTGACATATCATTTACCGGTTTGGCGAATCCCTGCATAATCGGGCCATAAGCTTTGGCATTCGCCAGATACTGCACCAGTTTGTAGTTAATGTTTCCGGCGTCGAGATCCGGGAATACCAAAACATTGGCCGTCCCGGCAACCTGACTATCTTTCACCTTTTTTGCAGCAACACGCGGGACGATTGCTGCATCACCTTGCAATTCGCCATCGATGGCCAGTTCAGGATTCAATTTTTTCGCGATTTCCACAGCCTGGGCAACTTTGTTCACATCGGCGTGGTTTGCCGAGCCTTTGGTAGAAAATGACAAAAACGCGATGCGTGGATCAAGATCGAGAAGTGCTTTGGCATTCAAACCGGCTGCGACGCCAATCTCGGCAAGTTCCTGGGCTGTGGGCGACACCGAAACAGCACAATCTGCGAAGATGAAGACCTTGTCCTTCTCACCGGCAAATTCCGGCACGACCATAATGAAAAAACTGGAAGGTTTTGTAAATCCCTGTTCAAGTCCAATTGTCAATGAAGCAATCTGGATAACAAATGCCGTTGCCGTTGCAACACCGGCAACCATACCGTCTGCTTCGCCTGACTTCACCATCATGCCACCAAATGCCAATGGTTTTTTCACCATCTTTTTAGCGATCGCCAATTTCATATCGCGGGAGGCGGCATACATATCGGCGAAGGACGCCAGTTTCTCTTCCTGATCCGGCAAATGCATGACGTCTATGCCATCCAGCGAAACATTTTGTACTGCGGCAATCCCTGCGATCTCATCGCGGTCTCCAAGAAGAACCGGCTCGGAAAACCCGAGTTCACGCACTTTGACCGCAGCAGCAACAATGCGTTCATCCGTGCCTTCAGGAAAGACAATTCTTGCCGGTTTCACCCGAGCCTTATCGATAAAACTGTCAATTAAATTCATTTATTTCTCCTAAGAATTCCCGTCAATTTTCCCCACTATGGGCAGGCCAAACAGTGTTTTTTCGCAACGGTGAGAATGCAGCGATCAGTCCATCAGGACTGAATTGCATAACGATTTATTGTCAATTTTCCTTGAAAATATTACAACTTGATTGGTTTAAGGTTAAACCGTTCAACATCTTTAAAATAGCGCACAGTCGAGACTTTGAGTTCCATCGTGGCGTCTTCGTCACAGACGACCATGCCTTTGGGATGCAGCTGCAGCATCGAAATTGTGTACATGTGATTTACACCTTCTTCAATGCCTTTCTGCAATGCATTCGCCTTGGCATAACCACTCACAAGAATCAGGACTTCTTTCGCATCCATCACTGTGCCAACGCCGACCGTAAGCGCTGTGTGCGGAACCTGTTTTAAGTCGTTGTCAAAAAAGCGGGCATTTGCAGAAATTGTATCGAAGGTCAGTGTTTTTACACGGGTGCGGGAAGTGAGTGAAGAACCGGGTTCGTTAAAAGCGATATGCCCGTCCGGACCAATACCACCGAGGAATAAATGAATACCGCCGTAACTTTTAATTTTTTCTTCATATCGTGCACACTCTGCCTCAAGATCCTCAGCATTCCCGTTTAAAATATTGATATTTTCCTTCGGGATATCCACCTGATTGAAAAATTTGCTAAACATAAAATAATGATAGCTTTCAGGATGGTCCTCGGATATACCGATGTATTCATCCATATTAAATGTGATTACGTTTTTAAACGATACATTACCGGCTTTGTAGTGCTTGATGAGTTTTTCGTATGTACCAACTGGTGAGGAACCAGTAGGCAATCCCATTATATAAGGCCGATCTTCTGTTGGATTGAATTTTCGAATTTTGTGAACGATGTAATTTGCTGCCCACTGGCTCAGGGCATTGTAATCTTTTTGAATGATCATTCGCATAACCTACTCCTTTTCACTTCCCGTGTTTTAAAATTACTCACATTTACTTAATTAATTGTGTAAAACAACTATTAAACTTAAAAAAATACCAATTACAAACGGTAAAACGAAATTTGTCGTAATTGGGATAATGATACATCGATCAAAAAGAATGAAACAGGGCCTTGTAAATATCACAGAACACTGTTTATTAATTTATATAAACAACTTAGAAAGGCAAGCAAATTTCATCGTTATCTGAAGTTAAGAGCACCTCTGCGTACTTCGGGCAGAATAGCTGAGAATGTTTCCCCGGGCATCCAGTTGAATTTCACAACATTGCAGGATGGCATTATTCAGGAGCTGCCGGGCCCGTTGCACACGCGATTTTGCGCCGGAGGACGATAAACCGAGTTGCTGTGCCAGGTGCGTTTGCGGTACGTGTTTTAAGTCAGTAAGCACCAAAGCCTGTCGATAGTTTTCTGGCAAACTGTTGATCAATGGATTGAGGCAGGCGGCAAGGTTTTCTGTACTCCGATTTTCACTTTCTTCGGCGTTGCCTGCACTGCTGCTTTCAACAAATTCCATTGTTCGCTTTTTCCTGCGGTAAAAATCCACGATCGTGTTGCGCACGATCTGAAAGAGCCATGACTCCAGTTTTATTTTGTTTTGCAGTGTGTTGGATTTTGTATGAATTTTAATATAAACATCTTGCAGGATATCATCCGCATCCGGTTCATTGTTCACACGGTGCAGAATGTAGTTCCGCAGTCGGTCATGAAAATTGTCTACGATGTATGTCGTCATAATTGCCTCATTTGTTTGCTTCCCAATAAAGACGAGAATAACCACGAAAAGACGCAAACATTTTTAAAATAACCGCAATTTTCTCTCACCTGCTTTTTGTCCAGACATTGACCACATCAGCCAACCGGTCCGGAAAATCAGTGATGATACCGTGCACACCCAATCTGCACATGCATCGCATCATCCACGGGCTGTTCACTGTCCAGACAAAAACTTTTTTGCCATGTTTTCTCGCCTGACGCATGAAAAAACCATTCACCAATGCAAAATGAATGCTTAAAATATCAACGGGTGCTGTGAAGACATGGGGACGAAACCCGCGCACGTTAAAAATGTATCCGGCTGGCAGTTCCGGCGCCCGCTGTTTAATTTCATTGATGACTGAAAAATCAAATGAGGTAAGAACGCATTCATTTTCGATTCCAGCTGCTTAAATTTTTTCGATGATCTGCTCGATCATGCTCGATTTCAGGCCATTGCATTTGACTTCAATATTAAAGGTGGCTTTCCCTCGAATAAGGGAAAGTGCAGCATCAAATTGTGGCACAGGCTCGCCTTTAAATTTTTCATCGAACCAGCTTCCGGCATCAAGGCTTGCGAGCTCACTGGCTGTGAGCATTGCTAACTTGCCACTGCCATCGGTTGTTCTGTCAACTTCCAAATCATGCATGATAAAAAGTTGATTATCCCGCGAGCTTTGTACATCGAGCTCGACCATATCGGTCTTTAAGTCCAGCGCCTTTTGAAACGCCGATAAAGTATTCTCCGGTGCATAGGCTGATGCACCACGGTGGGCACAGACAATTGGATGGTTGAATTTTGAAAAAATTTTTTCCATAGAATAATCTCTCAGGCTAACGAACAGCTTCAAATACACCCAATTCACGATTTTTCCGGACATTATCCCAATGAAAATAACGCCCGTTCATTGCGATATAAACACCTGCAGGCAGGGATTGAACGAAAGACAGTGCACTGCCCAGATTAAAAAAACCATCGGAACTGCCAAAAGCATATGGGATCATGGCGCCTGTGAGAACAATCGTTTTATCGTGGATGTTTTCGCCCAGCAACTTTGCTGTTTGCTCCATGGTGTCTGTACCATGTGTGATGACGATCTGTTTTGTATCGGATTTTTTGCAAATTTCCAGTATAATTTGCCGGTCGACATCGGTCATATCAAGGCTGTCAACCATCATAATATTTCGTACGAGAACTGGAAGACGGGCCCGTGCTGTTTTGAGCATTTCCGGAAGGTGTGTATCCTTGAACTGCAATTGCCCGGTTAGTTCATCGTACTCTTTATCAAATGTCCCGCCTGTGATGAGGATTTTGATTTCCACAGTTTATGCCCTTTCAGAAAAAATTCCCGATCCATGCCAAACAGGATTCGTCAAAGCCTGCATTCTAAAGGAATGACTCATCTCACCGCGCAAGGCAGCACGGTAATAAAATATTTGATCTGGCTCGACTTTTAACGCTAAATTTATTGCTATATCATGCGGATTTTTAAACGTCGTTTCCTGCAGGATAATATCTTCCGTCTTCTTCAACAAGTCACCACGATAAAGGGAAACTTCTTTAATATCGCCAAATTCGTTTGAGGAGATTCCACGAACCACAAGCCGACAGTTCGCAGTGGTAATCTGACCGCCCATCTGCACTGTGTTTCCTTTTTCGTCAATCGCATGCAGTGCGAAAAAGGGGCCGGAAGTCACAACCATTGCACCGGAATGTAGTGCTTTCGCCAGCGAGTGTGTGGTCGCCTTTCCCGGGTGAAAAACAAGCGTACGATGGCTTCCAAAAACCTGCCAGTTCATCCTGTCTGCCATAGCCATGAGCGGCCGGGTGATTTGCCGGAAGCGGTTAAAATTGCCATGCGCATCGGTTCCGGCGATGATAAAAAGTCGTTTGCCCTGCAATAGGAGATGGCGCCATTTTTTAAGACCGGCAGCCGCGGTTTCTTCTTCCCCGTTCCAGATTTGCAAGCCATGCAGCCCGGTTTGCTCGTAATCCCGGTCATGCCATTTCCCGCGGTTGAGAAGAAGATTTTGAAAAAATGGCGGTGCCGCTTCCGGGTGAGATGCGAAACATACGGCGTTGTTCGATAAACGCGCGATAACTTGTTCAATACGCAAGTCGGGCTTCATGTGCAACCATTTTTCACCACTATCCCCTGCACCGGGAATGTAGTCTTCATTATTATAAACAAGAAAATGCACGTTTTCTTG
>QQUM01000098.1 GCA_008501545.1 Calditrichota bacterium | reverse complement strand
AAGCCATTGCGGCTTCATAAATCGACGTTTGCTTGTCCTCCGGCATTTTGAGTGTAACACCGCCTTCAATCCCGGGAATCAGTAAATTTTTCAACCGGATATTGCCAAACGTTCCGCGCACCATGATGCGGTCATTGCCACGGCGTGAACCGAAGGAATTAAAATCTTTGCGTTCAACACCATTTTCATTAAGAAAACGCGCAGCAGGACTGTCGGATGGAATGGCGCCTGCCGGGGAAATATGGTCGGTTGTCACCGAATCGCCAAGCAACGCAAGAACGCGTGCATTTTCAATAGCGGAGATCGCATCCGGTTCAGGTTTCAGATCGACGAAGAACGGCGGTTCCTGAACGTAAGTGGATTCAGAATCCCAGGCATAGATATCACCGGCTGTAGTTTTCACATCCTTCCACTCAGTGCTGAACGCATTGACATCTGCATACATACGCGTATAATTGTCCGGATTGGATGCTGTCTGCATCAAATCACCGATTTCTGTACTTGAAGGCCAGATATCTTCGAGATAAACATCGGCGCCATCACTGCCTTTGCCGATCGGCTCCTTCGTCAAGTCGATGTCGACCGTTCCAGCCAACGCATAGGCGATGACCAGGGGCGGCGAAGCGAGATAATTTGCTTTTACGTGGGGATTGACTCGGCCTTCAAAATTTCTGTTGCCGCTCAGCACTGAGGCAGCAACCAGGTCGGCTTCGTTGATCGCTTCAACAACAGGTTCGGGAAGCGGACCACTGTTTCCGATACACGTGGTGCAACCATATCCCACCGTATGAAAACCTAATTTTTCGAGATAAGGTGTTAATCCGGATTGCTGCAAGTATTCGGTCACAACGCGCGATCCAGGCGCCAGGCTTGTTTTGACATATTCCGGAATTGTCAATCCTTTTTCAACGGCTTTTTTCGCGACCAGCCCGGCGCCAAGCAGCACAGAAGGATTGCTGGTGTTGGTACAACTCGTAATCGCTGCGATGACCACGGAGCCGTGTTTCATTGGCACGCCACCGTTATTGTTCTTCATGACTGCAGCGTTTTTCAATGCTTCACCAGTGAGTGCAAAGCCGCGTTCATTTGTTGGGGCTTGCAGACTTTTCTGGAAAGCTTTCCCCATATCAGGTACTGTGACACGATCCTGTGGCCGTTTTGGTCCGGCCAAACTCGGTTGCACCGTGCCTAGATCAAGTTCCATCGTATCCGTGAAAACAGGTTCCGGGCTCTCTGCACTGCGAAACATGCCCTGCGCTTTGAGATAATTTTCCACCAACTGCACATGCTCATCCGGGCGGCCGCTGCGACGCATGTAGTCCATCGACTCGGCGTCCATCGGGAAAAAGCCCATTGTCGCACCGTATTCCGGCGCCATGTTGGCGAGCATCGCACGGTCAGGTAGACTCATTTCATCGAGACCCGGGCCGTAAAATTCAACAAATTTTCCAACCACGCCTTTTGCCCGCAGCATTTCAACCGCGGTCAAAGTCATGTCTGTTGCAGTAACGCCTTCCGGCAATGTGCCAATGAGTTTAAAACCGATCACCTGCGGCGCCAGCATGTAAATTGGCTGACCGAGCATGACTGCTTCAGCCTCAATACCACCAACACCCCAGCCGACGATACCAAGTCCGTTGATCATCGTGGTATGGCTGTCCGTTCCAACGAGACTGTCCGGATAAACCACTTGCATGCCTTCTTCATCAGCCGAAAAAACACCTTTGGCCAAATACTCCAAATTGACCTGGTGAATTATACCAACACCCGGCGGTACGACATTGAATTTTTCAAAAGCCTGCTGGCCCCATTTCAGAAAGGTGTAGCGTTCGGCATTGCGCTGGAATTCAATATTCATATTTTGAGAAAGGGAATCCGGTGTACCGAAGACATCGATTTGAACTGAGTGGTCAATGACAAGATCCGCCGGGATAAGCGGTTCAATCTTCGATGGATCACCACCCAGACGCTGCATGGCAGAACGCATTGCAGCCAGATCGACCAGAGAAGGAACACCGGTGAAATCCTGCAAAACAACCCGTGCCGGTTTAAACGGGATTTCCTGTTGTGCGGCTGCTTTGGCATCCCAGGCTGCGAGTTTCTTCACATCATCCTGCATCACCTGAAAATCATCACAGTTGCGCAAAAGGGATTCGAGGAGTACTTTTATAGAGAAAGGCAAACGGCTTATATTCCCGAGACCGTCTTTTTCCAATTTTTCGAGACTGTAAAGATAGGCTGTTCCGGAAGGCGCCTGAAAAGGGAGTCGGGCACCAAAACTATTATTTTTCGCTTCACTCATGCGAAATCTCCTGTTTTTATTTCCTTTTTAGTAAAATTTCCAGCCTTCAATTATATAATTATTATTGAGAAGTGGAAGAAAAATTTTATGCAGAAGTGTTTCAATTGCAGTAAATGGACAACCGCTACGCTACGATGCATCTGCTAAACAATCACTGAAAATCGAACACAGCTTTGCGTATCCGGACAAAAAGGATTGCAACTGATAGGCCCTTTCCATTATCTTTAAATTTTGTTTGAAAAATTCATTTTACGACAGTTTAAAATTTACGATGCCAACCATTGCAAAAATCGTCATCATCGGTTCCGGCCCGGCGGGCGCAGCCGCAGCTGCTGCATTGTTCAAAAAAGATCCACAATTAATAGACGATATTCTCATTCTCGAAAAAGAACACCATCCACGCCACAAATTATGCGGTGGTGGATTAACGCCCTGGGCAGACGAAATGCTCGAGCTGCTGGACCTGCAGGTCGAGGTTCCCTCCTGCCCGTTAAAAAGTATCGATTTCTACCTGAACGACAAGCCGGTTACATTTGCCAGCCAGAACATAATGCGCACGATCCGGCGCGACGAATTTGATGCGGCACTTGTGCAAAAAATTCGGGACCGCGGTATGCACCTGCTCGAGGGAGTAAAAGTCACCGATATTCAACTTCAACCGGACA
Source organism: Calditrichota bacterium (assembly GCA_008501545.1). Taxonomy (GTDB): domain Bacteria; phylum Zhuqueibacterota; class Zhuqueibacteria; order Zhuqueibacterales; family Geothermadaptataceae; genus Bioreactorimicrobium. The sequence continues at coordinate 1,957 of QQUM01000098.1, read as the reverse complement.
AAGTCATGCTCGAAACCACTGCAGGCGAAATACATGCTGACATCCTCGTTGGCGCTGACGGTGTAAAAAGTCTGGTCCGACGAAAGTTTATGCGTGAAAATCCATCCCGCATTTCCCGATTAATAGAAGTGCTGGTTCCAATCGAAGAGAAGAAGTTGACGCCGGAATTTCGCCAGCAAAAGGCTGTTTTAGACTTTCGACCGATCAATGTCGGATTACAAGGCTACATTTGGGATTTTCCCAGTTACATCGATGGCAAACCCGTTTTAAACGTCGGCATATTTGATTCGCGCGTGAACAGTGGAGAGCGTGCTGATTTACCGGCGCTCTTGCGCGCCCATTTGCAGTCGCGCGGATTCGACGGCGATTATAAATTGCATGGTTGGCCGGAACGCTGGTATCATCCGGTTCAGCAAATCAGTTGCCCGCGTGTTGTGGTTACCGGAGATGCCGCCGGCATCGAGCCCTGGTTGGGTGAAGGGATTTCTACCGCACTCAGTTACGGACCAATTGTCGCCGATGCAGTTTTCAATGCCTTGCAGACAAACGATTTATCCTTTTCCGGCTATCGATTACGTATGAAAAAGAGCAGGCTGGGCTGGTATATAAGTAGAAAACGTAACGTTGCTCAGCTAATTTACAGACCGGGTTTTTACAAAGTTCTACCCATGTTTGGCCGAATACTCTCCTGCTACATGAATCTTAAAAAGTGGTGAAAATTTATACATCCAGTAAATTTCATCAGAGTAATTCCGGATCAAATACAGAATCAGGATTTGTAATTAAACAAAGGACGGAGTGCAATGAATCAAAGCAGTGTTGAACAGAGTCTTGAATGGTTAATTGAGAACTATTTTTCAGCGAAAGAAAGAACCTTAAAACTTAAAAAAGGCGAGTGTCTGTTCAACAAAGGCGATTACAATGATCATTTGTATCTGGTAAAAACCGGCCAGCTCAACGGATATGTCGATAATCCCGATGGCAGTCGTTATGCCCGATTTGAAGCCGGTAAAAACAAGTTTGTCGGAATCGTCAGTTTTTTTTCCCGCACCTATATTGCCCGCGCCAACGTCATCGCACAAGAGGATTCTGAAATTGCCTGGATCACCAGGGATGTGGACTTAATCTCAAAAGATGGTTGTGATTCCCTGTTTGACCAGTTCATGCCGGTCGTCGTCACCGACCTGGCGTACCGACAGCAGCGCGAGCAGAAATTTTTCCTGGAAAAAGAGGCGGCAATGAAGCAACTTTTGCACAGTGAGAAGATGGCATCCCTGGGTCAAATGGCTGCAGCACTTGCCCACGAACTCAACAATGCCATCGCCGTTCTTGAACGGAACACACACTGGATGCGCGAAAACATAACGGAAATCTTGCAAAAACGCTATCCACAGGAATACCCGTATTTTCAGTACGGCAATGAGAATGGCCGCCGGCTTTCCAGCAGCGAAGTACGCGCACGCACGCGGGAAATCGCAAAAAAGTTTGCACTCGCACGCGGCGATGCGCAGAAATTGGCCAAGACAGGCATGCCGAACGATAAGTTAAAATATTACGTTGATATCCTGGATTCCGATGCGGATATCATCTACATGTATTGGGATATCGGCGCGACGTTTCACGATATGGCCATTGCAGCCCACCACGCTACGCATGTTGTGAGATCAGTTCGTGCCCTGGGTGCGCAGCGGCATTCGCGCCAAATAGATATGGATGTCAACCAAAGCATCAAAGAATCCCTTGCCTTGCTCGGACCAAGACTCGATTCAGTAAAATTAACACAAAAACTCAAGCAGGTTCCTCCTCTTACTGCAAATATCGGCGAATTCGTACAAATTTGGACAAATCTGATAAAAAATGCCATTGAAGCCATGATGCACGCCAGCACACCGGATCCGGAACTCACGGTACGCAGCGAATTTGCACGTGGACGCGTAAATGTTTATATTCAGGATAA
>QQUM01000320.1 GCA_008501545.1 Calditrichota bacterium | reverse complement strand
TCTGAGGTGAAAGTTTGTCGGTGTATTGATCTTCCGTAAGTTTATTACCAGTTTCCAGATCGATAAGCGCGCTGGAAACTTTTTCATTAAAGACTTGCAGGATATCGGAATTTTTATCATAAAGGCAACCGGCTATAAGGATGTTTTTCACTTTGTCAAGGTGCTTGTTCTTTTCCTGGATGCCCTGCAAATAAACAGCAGCAGTGGATACAAGCACCGAGCAGACCAGGCAGACAGCGAGCGCGACGCCAACGGTCTTTTTAATGCTATCATTTTGCATTTCTCGCAAGCCTCCTTTTAATATTTCTATTCAGGAAAATTCGATCGATGATCGGTGCGAAAACATTACCGAAAAGGATGGCTAACATCATTCCTTCGGGAAATGCCGGATTGATAACACGAACGAGCACGACGAGAATACCGATTAATAATCCGTAAACCCATTTGCCACCATCGGTTATCGCTGCTGAGACCGGATCAGTCGCCATAAATACCGTACCGAAAGCAAAACCACCCAGAACGAAATGCCAGGCTGGTGTCATCGCAAACATTGGATTGGTGTCGCTTCCGAAGAAGTTTAGAAAATAGGTAAACCCGACCATACCAAGAACGACACTCAGCATGATTTGCCATGAGCCAACACGGGTTACAATGAGAATGAATGCGCCGATGAGACAGGCAAGCGCTGATGTCTCTCCCATTGAGCCCGGAATAAATCCCATGAAAGCGTCCCACCATGTTGCAGAGACTTGCATCGTTGTATCAGCAAATTCTGCCAATGGTGTTGCTTTGCTGAACCCGTCGACGGCTACCCAGACGGCATCTCCTGAAATTTCTGCCGGATAGGCGAAGAAAAGGAACGCACGTGCGGTTAGTGCCGGATTGAGAATATTCATACCAACACCGCCAAATATTTCCTTGCCGATGACAACACCAAAGGAAATTCCAATGGCAACTTGCCAGAGTGGAATACTGGCCGGTAAAATGAGTGGGAATAGAAGGCTGGTTACAAGAAAACCCTCCGTTACTTCATGTTTTCTCACCATTGCAAAGAGCACTTCCCAGAATCCTCCGACCGCAAGGGTCACAAGATAAACGGGAAGAAAGTAAAGTGCACCCACTGCAATGTTGCTGAAAATATTTTCAGGATTGGTGCCGAGACCGAGCCAGGCAGCCAGTGCATGGTGCCAATCGCCGGAGCCGGTAGCGCCGGTTTGGGCCATTGCCAAATGGGCCTGGTATCCTGTATTGTACATAGCCATCAAAACGGTTGGAATCAGCGCGATGTACACAAGTATCATCATGCGCTTCAAATCCATTTTATCCCGAACATGTGAACCGAATTTGGTCACTTTGCCGGGTGTGAACAGGATCGTATCCTGGGCTTCCCAAACTGGAAAAAGCAATTCCAGTTTGCCGCCCTTCTGGAAAAGATGATCCTGTTTATCGAGTAAATTTCTTAAGAACTTCACTACCCTTCCTTCTCAATTATCGTTAGATTTTCTCGTAAGCTGGGGCCGAAATCTCTTTTGGACGGACAAGCGTAAGTACACAGAGCCAGATCTTCTTCATCCAGTTCGAGAGCGCCAAGTTTTTCAGCTTCTTCCAAATCATTTACAGCGAGAGCACGCAAGAGAAATGTCGGTTGTATATCCATTGGCATGACTTGTTCGTAGCCGCCGTTCGGCACAATCGCCCGACGGCTGCCATTTGTTGTCGTTGTCATGTTAAATTTTTTACCGGAAAACAGTTTCGAGAGTACGATGTTTTTCACGGAATGGTCATTTACTCCTGCTCCCAGCCACCCGAAAAATTCTCGCTTCCGGCCTTCTTCCAAAGCAAAAATTTGCTGGTGGTAGCGCCCCAGAAAAGCATATGGTCCGGATGCTGTTCGCCCGGAAAGAACCGAGCCCGAAATTTGACGATTTTCAACCTCTTTTAATTCACCTGAAGTGAGTTCGTCGATGAGTGCACCAGGGCGCGTTTTCAAAAGACGCGGATGTTTTACTGTCGGTCCTGAAAATGAAACGATACGTTCCGTGTGTATTTTTCCTGTGGTAAACAGGACGCCGATCGCTATTACATCTTGCAGACCAACATGCCAGACCGTTTTTTCACGGTTGACAGGATCGAGAAAATGGATATGAGTGCCAACGAGTCCGGCAGGGTGGGGGCCACTGAATTCAGCAACTTCAGCATTGACTGAACCGGTGGATATTTTATCTCCGGGTGATTTGCAAACGAAGACTTTTCCCTCGGTGAGTTTGCTTATCACCTCGAGCCCGTTGATGAAGTCATCTTCGTGACCTTCCAAAAGTGCACTCGCTTCCGGGGCGTGAGGATTGCTATCCATCGCCGTGACGAAAATCGAATGCGGCGTCGTGGCTGGATTTGCGACTTTCCCGAAGGGACGAGCACGCAGTGCAGTCCACACACCTGACTCGATAAGTTGATTTTGCACTTGATCGCGTTTGAGTGATTTCAGATCATTCGCTTTGAAATTGTCAAAAGTGACCTGGTCATTGCCCTTGAGTTCGACGACAATTGATTGAAAAATACGTTTTTCGCCACGATTGACAGCGACGACTTTCCCTGCTCCTGGCGACGTATATTTGACACCCTCCATTTTTTTATCGGTGAAGAGTAACTGGCCGAGTTTTACAGTATCTCCCACATCTACAGCCATCGTCGGCTTCATACCGATATAATCATCACCAACCAGTGCTACCTGAGAAACCGGCTCGCAGTTATGCACAGTCTGCTCCGGTGCACCGTTAATGGGAAGGTCCAAACCTTTCTTGAGTTTTGTTAATCCCATTTTTTCCTCTGTTAATATGAATGAAAATCGTGAAATGTTTAAATGTTGAACAGGATTTCGCGCATTTTTAAAATACGTATTATAAAATTTTATACACGAACTGCAATCGAAATTTTATCCCATCACATTTAATTCGGACTTGTCGAGTTGAATATGCTACATAAAATCAGATTATTCGCAATTGTTACAGTCTGGAATTGTTGTCAAAAACAATTTTTTTCCTGCTTTAGATTTTAGCACCAAACTTAATAAAGTTTTTAAAAGAATCAAATATTCTAATAGAAATTTTTTTAAAAAAGTGTTCACTTTTATTCCAATCGCTATTTTTTGTGTTGTTCAGGTTCCAGTCATATGAAGGTAGGAGGATCAGTTCATCCATCCACGTAAAATGTAAATACAATATTAATTATTTTTATGGAAAAGAAATGAAATATTTATGCATTTCGGTTCAAAATATGCGCTAGAAGGAGTTTGAATAAAATTCAATTTGAAGCACAACCAGCGGCAGAATTTTTTTATGACCAATCTTGTGAATTGGATCATCTTACGGTATCGGGTATTAATAAATTTTATTGAAGTATGGGTGTGTTGGTTTGTATAAGATGTTTAAAAATAGTATATTATATACTTTTTTATGTTTAATTATTTATGGTGAGTATTTGCATAAAATTAGTCAAGGTAATCGCGAAATGGTTTGAGTTGACAAAGATTGAGGTGAATTTTACTGGCTAAGTCTTGTTGACTGACTTTATTGGAGTAAAGTGTTGGAACGGACTTTTAAGTTATATGCACAGATGAAATAATTGGCCTGTTTTACTAAATCGAAATCCCGAATCTTTTCAACGTGGTTTATAGGAGTTTAATTATATGGCTGCACAATCGTTTAGGTGGCTGATCAGGTTGTCGGTAACTGTGGGATTTTTAATATTAATCGTCTTTTGTTTTCTGCCATCAGTTGATTTTCTCGGGGATTCCCCCTGGCATAATATGCCGAAAAGGTTATCGCACACCGATCACACATTTTATTTTAAAAAACCGTTTAAAGATGCCCACGAAGTGACACGAGCATGCCTTGAGTGCCATGAAAAGGAAGCTTGTGAAGTCATGCAGACCGCCCATTGGAAATGGGAAGGCGATAAAACGAAAGTCCCTGGTTTTCCGAAAGAAATCACAATCGGTAAGAAAAATGTGATCAATAATTTTTGTATCGGGATTTCTTCGAACTGGCCACGCTGTACATCCTGCCATGTTGGTTACGGCTGGAAAGATGAAACATTTGACTTCACGGAAAAAGAAAACATCGATTGCCTTGTTTGCCACGATCAGACCGGAACGTACCTAAAAGATCCGGCAGGCGCGGGATATCCTCGCGAGGATGTCAACCTGTTGTTGGTTGCACAAAAAGTTGGCATCCCCAGGCGGAACAACTGTGGCAACTGCCATTTCGATGGGGGGGGCGGTAATGCGGTGAAACATGGAGATCTGGATGAAAGTTTGTTCAATCCTTCTGCACGCATCGATATTCACATGGGAAAACATGATTTTTCATGTCAGGATTGCCACCGAACAAAAGATCACAATATCCCTGGACGTTCCATTTCTGTAAGTGTTGATAACAGCAACCGCGTTCTTTGCACGGATTGTCATAATGAAAAACCACATACAGATGAGCGCATTGATGCACATGCAAAAACGCTGGCATGCCAGACTTGCCACATCCCGGAAATTGCATTGAAGCACCCGACAAAATTGAGCTGGGATTGGTCAACGGCAGGTGAGGACAGGGAGGAAGATCCACATGTTTACATGAAGAAAAAGGGATCCTTCGTCTACGCCAAAAATATTAAACCAGCATACGCATGGTACAATGGCAAGTCCGATCACTACATCGTCGGTGAAAAAATAGATCCTGCAGAGATCAGCTATCTCAGTAAACCACTCGGCGATATCGATGATGAAAAAGCGAAAATTTGGCCGTTTAAATTGCACAGCGGCAAACAGATTTATGATAAAAAGCATAACTATTTTCTCGTTCCCAAAACTTTTGGTGAAGGTGGGTACTGGACGGAATTCGACTGGAACAAAGCTGTAGAGTTAGGCTCGGAGAAA
>QQUM01000272.1 GCA_008501545.1 Calditrichota bacterium | reverse complement strand
GCTCAGCTTGCGCTATCTCATCGATGCTTACGGGGACGAATTTTGGCGGAGTTCATTGTACAATGGCTGGCTCAATGCGATTCGTGCTCTGAATCCACCGGCTGATCGGAGTATCTTCCCGGCATTTATGCAGACGGCGGCCTGGTGGCAACAAAAAATGAATACACAGCTTGCTTCGTGGGCGCAATTGCGGCACGACAATTTGCTCTATGCGAAGCAATCTTACACGGGAGGGGTAACGTGCTCGTATCCGTACACTTACATTGAGCCATTTCCCGGGTTTTACACCGCCATTAAACACTACGCTGAAGATGCCTTTCGTTACTTTAACAGTCTGGACGATGAAACCGGGTGGGCAAAAAATAGAATTTCTGACTATTTTTCAACTCTTGCGGTCACGATGGATAAATTGGCAGCAATTGCACAAAAAGAACTGGATGATACACAGCTCAACGATGACGAAATCTCTTTTTTAAAACGAGTCATTTACAATCAGTCCATGGGATGCGGTCCTGCATTCAGCGGCTGGTACACTGAATTGTACTATTCCGGAGAAGCTGGGTTGACTAAAGAAGATATGGTTGTCGCTGACGTACACACTGCACCGACTGACGCATCAGGAGCACCTGTCGGGTGGGTAAAACATGTGGGGACGGGTCCAATTAACATGGCCGTCATCCAGACAGAAAACTGTGATGGTGAGCTAACCGCTTACATCGGACCGGTTTTAAGTTATTACGAACACACAAGCACAAATTTCAAACGGCTGACTGATGAAGAATGGAAAACGCTTTATGCATTCGCACCTTCTTTACGCCCGGCCTGGACCAATGCATTTCTCGCAGATGAGCAGGGTGTTTCGCGCGGTGCAGCGCAAATGTTGATCACCGGGATGGGTGATACAGGACAAATTGATGATCTGCCGACAAGTCCAACGCTGCTGCAAAACTATCCCAATCCATTTAATCCTTCGACATTTATTTCTTTCACCATTCCGCCCAAACTGGCCAACCAGCAGGTACAACTGACCGTATTCAATATTCGTGGCCAAATCGTCGCACGTTTGCTCGATCGGCCGGTCCCAGCTGGTCACTTTTCAGTTCAATGGGATGGTCGACAAACGGATGGCAGCGCTGCAAGTTCGGGTACGTACGTATACGAGCTTAAAACAGCCGATCTCACGCTGTCTGGTCGTATGAGTCTGGTGAAATAAAAGACGATCATTCCACTCCCAAATCCGACCCGGCGTCTGTTTTATGAGGCGCCGGGTTTTTATTTTGTGCCGATCGACTGTCATTCATGCAAATCATGGACATATACGGTTGATTCAACACATTTTTACGTGACTATGAAATGATGTGAAATTATCAAGGGATAACATGGAAAGGAATAGAGGAATGGAAAGAAAACAATTGACTAATCCGAAAAAAGCGGTTTGAGTTTATATTCTCAAACCGCTTTTAAAATTGTATTCACTCAATTGCCAGATTGAGAAAACATCAGAGATTAAACATTTGTGAAGTGAAGGGACTGGCTGAGCTCCGGATCGTTCATTGGGACCAGCTTGTTGCCGGTGAATTTCTTCCAAAAGATTGCCATGAAAATTCCACCAATTCCCAGCATCGCTGTAAAATCGATCCAGGAAAAATGAACACTATGTTTGTGAAATGACGGAAACACCAACCAATACAAATCGATCCAATGCACAATAAGAAACCAGAATCCCATAATCCCTAGCAAGGTCAGGTTTCGCTTGGCATTGCGTGTAAGCAGAATCAGAAAAGGCAAAGCAAAATGGAAGAAAACAATCACCATGCTGATGATTTTCCAGCTGCCTTCCCAGCGGTGCAGGAACCATACGGTTTCTTCAGGAATATTTCCATACCAGATGAGAAAATATTGGGAGAATGCAATATATGCCCAAAACACCGTAAAAGCGAACAGCAATTTCGCAATGTCCTGATAATGCTCAATTGTAATCACTTCTTCCAGGAATCCGGATTTACGCAGGAACAAAGCGATAAGCATTATCATCGAAAGAACAGCCAAAACGGAACCGGAAAAAATATAAACGCCAAAAATTGTAGAGTACCAGTGCGGATCAAGAGACATGAGCCAATCAAACGAAGCAAATGTTAAACTTAGTGCGAAAAGCAGCATACCCGGTGCGCTGATTTTCTTAAATTTTGCCGAAATTGAAGCGTCGTGTTGGTTATCCTGCTTTACAGACAGCTTAAAAAGACTTAAGCTGAGAATAATCCAAATAACAAAATAACCAATACTGCGAATGACAAAAAATGGTTGGTTCAGGAAGCCAGCTTTACCCTGCAGTAACTGATCATGAGCGACTGCGTCTTCGTGGCTCCAGTGGTACAAATCATGAATACCAAAAACCACCGGAATAAAAAAGAGAAGCATCCATGGCAAAACAGCCATCAGACTTTCCGAGAATTTACGCAGCACGATGCTCCACACAGCACCTGTCAAATGGTGCAGCATGGTAAAAAAGAGCCCGCCGAGGCCAATGGTCATCCAGAAGACAAAGGCGGTTAACCAGGAATGGTACATTTGTTCCGGCGAGACCATGAAGTACCCAACTGCAGTCAATACCAAACCGACGATACCACAAATCAAGGCAAAAGTGCCAAATTTGCTGCTTTCCAGCAAACGCTTGTTTTCAGTATTTAAATCCATATTAAACTCGCTTTTCCTCCGAACTATTTGCCTTGCATTTTCCGTAGATGCGCGACGATTGCCCAACGATCCTTCACCATTATCTGGTGCCTGTAGGACGGCATTGTACGCACGCCATTGGTTATAACGCCGTAGATATACCCGTCTGTAAAATTTTTCACTTTGTCATCGAGAAATGAAGGGGGCGGGAGCAATCCTTTTTGAACGACCAGACCCTGCCCATCCCCGTTGGCATTGTGGCATGGTTGGCAATAAATTTCGTATCGTTCTTTTCCACGCACAAGCAATTCATTCGTGATTTCCAAAGCATTGGAAGTCAGTTCCCGTCCATTGCGATCTATACCAAGGTAAAAACCGCTGTCTTCACGCAGATCGCCACGGGCGACTGTGCCTTCAACAGGCATACGCATTGTCGATCCATTTACAAAAAAATTGCTGTAGGACTGCGCCTTGTATTTTTTCTGACTATCCATATTTGGATTCAAATGGATTGGCGGTTTCTCCGAAGTGGATCCCTGACAACCAGCGAAAACAATGGTAAAAAACAGTGCTGTCAGCATCAGACGTGCAACATTTTTCAATGGTAAATTCATACCGGCTTTCTCATTTTATATCAAATTTATGGAATTCATTACCCGGGTATTTTTGCCCGGTAATAACGTTCTCAGTTTCATCAATCAGGACTAACTTATTACTTCGCTTCGATCAGTTCCAGGGATGTTCCACCAATTGATGACAAAAAGCTTTTCGTTTTTTCTTCATCAAACCGGGGATCGTCTGCTTCAATACTGATCATAAACCCGTCGTCCGTGATCTTGGCGAATTGCTCTGAATAAAACACATTGTGAAACAGCTGTGGCAACCTATTCAGGTGGAACATGCCAAAAACCGCGGCAATTGCAGCAAAAAGTATGGTCAATTCAAAAGTCACAGGCACAAAAGCCTGAAAGCTAAAAAAAGGTTTTCCGGAAATCACATGTGGATATTCTACAGCACTTACCCACCATTGCAAGGTCATTCCGCCAACACACCCCAGAAATCCCGCAGCACCGACGATAAATCCGAGTTTACTTTGGCGCAGTCCCATGGCATTGTCCATGCCGTGAATTGGAAAGGGTGAATGCACATCAAACTTCCGATAACCTTCATCACGTACTTTTTCAGCAGCTTTTAAAAGTTCGCCCGGGTTGGCAAATTCAGCCAAAATTCCAAGAGTTTTTTTGTTTTCTTCGCTCATAATCTATCTCATGCTTTCAAATTTCTGCTTAATGTTTGTCATGTGCATGTGGATTTGCCTGGGGTAAAATAAATTTAACTTCCGCCATAGCAATAATTGGCAAGAACCGGAGAAATATGAGAAAAAGTGTCATAAATATTCCGATGGTACCAACATAGATGCCAACATCAAAGATTGTTGGGGAGAAATAATCCCAGGCGGCCGGAATGAAGTCGCGTGACAATGAAGTTACGGTGATAACAAAACGCTCGAACCACATGCCAACATTTATCAAAATTGAGGCAACAAAAAGCACCATCGCGTTCCCACGCATTTTCTTGCTCCAGAAAACCTGTGGTACGACAACATTACAGAAAATCATCGTCCAATAAGCCCAGGCATACGGCCCAAAAGCACGGTTTATAAAGGCGAACTGTTCGTATTCATTGCCACTGTACCAGGCGACGAAAAATTCACAACCGTATGCATATCCGACCATCGTACCGGTCAATAGCATAACCATAGCCATGTTGCTCAGGTGTTTGTCCGTGATAAAATTTTTCAGTCCAAATAAGGAGCGAACCGGAATAGCCAGGGTCGTCACCATTGCAAATCCGGAAAAGATGGCACCGGCGACAAAATAGGGTGGAAAAATCGTTGTGTGCCACCCCGGTAATTGCGCTACAGCAAAGTCGAAACTAACGACTGTGTGTACGGACAGAACCAGTGGTGTGGAAAGACCAGCCAGCAACAGGTAGGCTTTTTCATAATGCTGCCAGTGTCGATTCGCACCACGCCATCCCATGGCCAACACGCCGAAGATATATTTGCGCACACCTTTTTTCGCACGATCTCGCAAGGTAGCGAGATCCGGGATTAGTCCAACGTACCAGAACATGAGTGAAACAGTGAAATAGGTTCCGACTGCGAATACATCCCACAAGAGCGGGCTGCGAAAGTTAGGCCACATTCCCATTTGGTTGGGCAGTGGAAACATGTAATACGCCATCCAGATTCGACCTACGTGGATG
>QQUM01000787.1 GCA_008501545.1 Calditrichota bacterium | reverse complement strand
TGGTTGAATTAACCAAGACATTGCACATCCCATTTGTCTTCAAAGCGTCCTTCGACAAAGCCAACCGCAGTAGCATGCATGCCAAAAGAGGCATTGGGCTGGAAAATGCGCTGCCAATTTTTCAGGAGATTAAAGATCGCTTTGGTTGTCCGGTTCTTACGGATATCCATACAGAAGCACAATGTGAACCTGTGGCAACCGTAGTTGATATATTGCAGATTCCCGCATTCCTGTGCCGGCAAACCGATCTGGTTGTCGCTGCTGCCAAAACCGGGAAAGTGGTCAATATCAAAAAAGGCCAGTTTCTTGCCCCGTGGGATGTACAAAATATTGTGAAAAAAGTGGAGAGCGCTGGCAACAAACGCTTACTGCTTACAGAAAGGGGAACTTCTTTCGGTTACAACACGCTGATCGTCGATCCGCGTGCATTACCGATTATGCAGAAAACCGGCTATCCCGTCGTGGTCGATGCGACCCACGCTGTGCAACAACCCGGAGGCATGGGCGATGCGACGGGCGGCGACCGCAAAATGGCGCCGGTTATTGCACGATCGGCAATTGCCAACGGCGTAGCAGGTGTGTTTATCGAAACCCACGATGATCCGGACAACGCGCCATCCGACGGCCCGAATATGATTCCGCTTGAACAGATGCCGGATTTATTACGCATTCTCAAACGATTTGACGAAGTGGCAAAAGAAAATCCCATTGCTGTATGAACTTTAAAAAATAAAAGTCATAAAGAGGCTTGTAGTGGAGACTTAAGTCTCTTCCTGACTCAATTTCAGCTTGTAGTAGAGACTTCAGTCTCCCAGAAAACACACGTCCCAAAAGGCTAAAGCCTTCACTACAAACTCATTCACCGTTTACTTACTGCCATCTGAATAATGACAATGACAAAACGAAACGAAATTGCAGCCGTCATTTTTGATATGGACGGGCTGATGTTTGATACTGAAAGTATCGCCTTTAAAGGTTGGAAGTGGGCAGGCGAAAAAAGTGGCTTTCCTTTGCCGGAATCACTCATATATCAAATCGCCGGCAATAATCTCAAAAGTACCCGGGCTTTGCTGGAAAAGGCAATGGGATCGGATTTTGATTTCCATCATGTTCGCCAATTTCGCCTGCAGTATGCTGCCGAACACATCGAGAAATACGGCGTGCCGATAAAAACGGGATTATATGATCTGCTCGATACGCTGGAGCGTCTTGCAATCCCAAAAGCTGTGGCCACATCCACAGAACGGGCACGTGCTGAAGGCATCCTGGCAAAAGCGAATGTTCTCGACCGGTTCCGTTCTATAGTTTGCGGGGATGAAATCCAAAACGGGAAACCGGCTCCGGATATTTTTCTGGCAGCCGCAAAAAAAATGAATGCCATTCCTGAGCAGTGCGTTGTTTTGGAAGATTCCGAAGCAGGCATTCGCGCGGCATCAGCAGCGAACATGCATCCTTTTTTGGTTCCGGATTTAAGAATGCCTGCTGATGATGCTTTGAAAATGGTGAGCAAAACTTTTTCTGATTTGGGCGAAGTCGCAAAATTTTTCGATACGTATCAGTAAAAGCCTCACAATACAACCGCTTCCAGTATATAATTAAACACCATATCCTCAAAATCAGTCATGTTTTCCCCATTACCACCGGTGAGCACGACAACAAGACCGTTCACCGGGACGAGAATGATAAGCTGGCCGGCGTACCCCATGGCATATTTGAGATACTGTGTTTCATTAACGCCGGGCTGCGGTATTCTCGTATATCGAACCATCCACCATTGATAACCGTAAGATGTTTCATACCAGGCGGGAATATGTGGCGCCGTCGCATCTTCGGCCCAGGCCGCAGGGATAATTTGCTCGCCTTCCCAGATTCCACCATCGAGAAAAAGTTTGCCAATCTTCGCCATATCGCGCGGCCGTAAATCGAGGCCGCTGGCTGCGTGTGGCATATCATGAACCGCAATGGTTCGCCAATTATAGTCAACGATACCAAGCGGTTCAAAGAGCCATTCCGCAGATAAAACATCGATGTGTTTCCCCGTTGCGAGGTGAAGAATTTTTCCCAGAATAACGGTACAACCGCTATTGTAATTGAATTGTGTTCCCGGCGCGGCAACGAATGGTTTTTGCAGCGAGTAGCGGATGTAGTCATCGCTGATGGTCATTTGATTCCAGTCATTGTTCGAATTGCTGTATGGGATGGCAAGTTCATTCCATTCCAATCCCGCACTCATGGTCAAAAGATGGTCGATTGTAAGTTGCTTTTTGCCTGTGTCCGCCTGAAATACAATTTCATATTGATCGATTTGCGCAAGGTAGGTTGAAATTTTTTCATCTACACTCGCAATGAAGCCTTTTTCAATGGCGATGCCCACAAGCGTGCTGACAACACTTTTCGTCACGGAATAAGTGCGGTGCAGTTCACTGGAAGAATGGTCAAGATAGTACTGATCAAAAATGAGATGGTTACCACAGGCAATGGTCATGCTGTGAACCTGGCCATAGTCGCCATTTTCAACACGATCGGAAAGTGTAAGAATGATTTCTTCGTCCATACCTTTAAGCTGCATCGGTGCAACTTGCCAGCCATCATTCAGTTCTTCAGGCAAACCGGGGTAACTGAGATCGGGGGACGTGGGTTTGTCATCTGAGCAGGAAAAAAGCAGGATATGTGCCAGAAAAAAAAAGATGCACTTTTTTCTACAATTTGTTTCCATATCTTGTCTTCCATCTTTATATTTCTTGACTAAAAATCAGGACAGGATCGTTGTTAAATTGTTCTAGTCAAATTGGTCCAGATCAAACAAAACTTCCTTTAATACTACTTTGTAGATTAATAAAATTGTCCAGATTGTGTGAAAAGAGAAGGTTCAACCGGGCACTGAGCTTGTCTTTTTTTATGATATAAGCGAATTTCTAAATCCAATAACACAGTTTATTTTACAATTCCACTATGGTATGGTTTGGCGCTGAATTAATCAATCGTCGTCAAAATTGTGCTTTGATGAAATGAGTTGAATTATGCGAAAAACAATTTCCATTCTTTTAGCCTTACAATTGTGCGTGGCATGCTCAATAGACGATGATTCCCGGATTGCGGAAGGCGTCATCTCCCACCAGGATTTATTCAATACGGCAATGCGGCCGGGTATTTCCTGTTTTCGGATACCCGCGCTGGTGACAGCGCCCAATGGCGATCTTGTTGCTGTGATTGATGAACGTGTTGCATCCTGTGCTGATTTGCATAAAAACAGGGACATCAATATCGTTGCACGCCGCAGCAGTGACAACGGCATGACCTGGAGTGCTCTCGAAACTATCGTCGATTACCCGTTTGGCCAGTCTGCCTCCGATGCATCGATGATCGTTGACAAGCATACCAGTGAAATTTTTCTGTTTTACAATTATATGGATGTGGAGAAGGAACCTGGAATTTACTATCTGCACGCAATGAAAAGCAGTAATGATGGGCGGACGTGGAGCAAACCTGCGGACATTACAGTACAAATCGCAAAACCGGATTGGCGAAAGGACTTCAAATTCATTACCTCCGGCCGAGGTATCCGGACACGTGAGGGTATTTTACTGCACACGATGGTCAACCTCGACAGCGGGCTCCATGTTTTCGGCAGCCGCGATCATGGCAAAACCTGGTTTGTCCTGGATACGCCAATCGAACCGGCAGATGAATCCAAGATTGTCGAATTAACCGACGGCAGCTGGATGATAAACAGTCGCTTCAATAAAAGCGGCATGCGCTATGTGCACCGATCGGCGGATTTTGGTAAAACCTGGCAGACGGTTGCCGATTCAACCCTCATCGATCCCGGCTGCAATGCCAGCCTTATTCGTTACACGTCCGTTCTCGACGGTTACAAACAAAATCGCCTGCTTTTTTCCAATGCAAAATCGGTGACAGACCGCGAAAAAATGACGGTTCGCATCAGCTATAACGAAGGCAAATCCTGGAGTGAGGGAAAAACGATTTTTCCCGGACACTCAGCATATTCGTCACTAACCATCCTGAAAAATGGGGATGTCGGTTTATTCTTTGAAAAAGATGATCATGCGCAAAATGCTTTTGTGCGTTTTTCCCTGGAATGGTTGACGGATGGGAAAGATAAATACCGGCAGCCAGTGATTGATTAATGCCAAATGCCGGACGCTTTAATCCGCAGTCATGCCAAATACGGACGGAGGAATTTCTTCTGATTTTTCATACCGGGAAATAAAAGCTCGCCACTTCATCTTCATTCCTTGTTTTTATGGTATTTCCGCAAGATAGTGCTTGATTATGTGTTGTTTCTCTTCTATTGTTATCAAAGCTTATAATGCATTCGCTACTTCGATTCATATCCAATCCATCGATAAAAAATGGAATATAAAATAGCGCCTTCGCCCGATAAAAGATATCACAAAACTTAGCGCAGCAATACTGCGGCGCCATATATCGTTCTTGTATGCCTTTTATTTTGGGTATGATTTTATTTACACTGTTATCGAGTTGGGTAATCAGCCAACGGAGCCATACGATCAAATTATCCTGGCTCGATCAAAATAGCGGATAATATAATCGCTTCCGGAAGACAATCCACGATTACAGAATTTAAAAATAATTTTTTTGGACACGCAGAGCCGCAGAGATCGCTGTGAAAATAGATTAAGTTACTCTATTTGCGGATTTGTGTGATAATTAATCATTCCTAACGTAGAAGATTTTATACAAATGAAACGACAGCCACTTTTTAAACTGAGCAGTGCTCTGCTTTTACTCTTTCTTTTGAGCAATTGCCAACCAGTCCCGCAAAAGTCAAGAATTACGCTCACAAATAATTCCGGCATTGAACTGACCAACAAAGCGATTTCTATCGATCGGTCACAACTCTCGAATTTAATAGACGGTTCCGTCTATCCGTTAATTCTATCAACTGATGGGGATACGAT
>QQUM01000490.1 GCA_008501545.1 Calditrichota bacterium | reverse complement strand
GAGGAGTAACCAATGCAGATGAAGAAGAAAAAATCATTCCCTGGGCAATCTTCTGTTTCCAGAAGGGAGTTCTTGCAAACTTCAGCAGGAGCTGCGGCTGCATTTACGATCAGTCCCCGGCATGCTCGCGGTGGACCGGGATTCGTGGCACCCAGCGATAAGCTCAATATTGCGGCTATTGGGGCTGGTGGCAAAGGACGTTCTGATATTGCGGCGGTAAGCACGGAAAATATTGTCGCCCTCTGTGACGTTGATGATGTGAAAATGGCAGATACATTAAAACGAGCAAAAGAACAAGCAGAGAAAATGCAAGCCGAAGGTAATGGAAATGGTAAAAATCCCTTGGAAAAATCCAAAAAATACAAAGACTTTCGTGAAATGTTGGATAAACAGAAAGATATTGATGCGGTTACTGTGAGTACACCTGATCATACACATGCCATAGCAGCGATGACAGCTATTAAGCACGGCAAACACGTGTTCGTGCAAAAACCATTGACCTGGTCAGTCGGTGAAGCCCGTATTTTACGTGAAGCAGCCAAAAAGGCCGGTGTGATAACCCAGATGGGGAATCAGGGCCATGCGGGTGAAGGGATTCGATTAATCGTAGAATGGCTCGAAGATGGCGCCATTGGCGATGTTCGAGAAGTACAATGCTGGACAAATCGGCCAGTCTGGAAAACAGGTATGGACAGACCGGAGGAAATTCCTTCCGTACCATCAACACTTGACTGGAATTTGTGGCTCGGGCCAGCACCGTTCAGACCATATCATCCGTCCTATGCTCCCTGGGCATGGCGTGCATGGTGTGATTTTGGAACGGGTGCTCTGGGCGATATGGGTGCACACATTTTCGATATTCCTTACCATGCTCTAAAGATGGAATACCCGACGACTGTTGAGGCAAGCTCGTCAAAATTCAATAATGAATCCTGGCCTGTGGCAGAGGTTGTTCGCTATGAATTTCCTGAGCGTGAAGGCCTGCCACCTGTTAAACTTACCTGGTATGACGGCGGTATGATGCCAAAACGTCCGGAAGCAATAGAACCCGGCCGCAAGATGGGTGATTCGGATGGTGGTGTTTTGTTTATTGGCGATAAAGGATTGTTAATGTGCGGATGCTACGGATCCCAGCCACGTCTCGTTCCTGAAACATTCATGCAGGAATACAAACGTCCTCCGAAAACCATTCCTCGCTCACCTGGTATTCATGAAGAGTGGGTGCAATGCATAAAAGAAGGCAAACAGGCGACATCTAATTTTGAATATGCCTCAAAACTGACAGAAACCATGATGATTGGCAATATCGCCGTGCGCATGGCGCCAAAAAATATAACTCTCGAATGGGATGGCAAAAAAGGTGAGTTCACAAATATGCCGGAAGCCAATGAATTTTTGATGCGTGAATATCTGAATGGTTACAAATTGTGATAACATAGATTTCTTGATTGTTGAATCGACACTATTGAAAATTAGTGAAATTCGAGGAATTCGTGGTTTCTTTTTCTGATTTCTAACCACGAATTTCACTAATTACACGAATTTTGGGTGGAAATTCTTTTAAGAATGATGAAAAATAGCTTGATTGGAGACAGAGTTAGAATAAACAGTAATTGATTATAAAAATAATACTTTGGGGGGACAAAATGCTTGATCTTCTTTACAAACATGAGGTCTATCGAATTGTGGGTGCAGCAATGGAAGTACATCGAGAACTTGGACCCGGGTTTCTCGAAGCAATTTATCAGGAGGCGTTGGCAATCGAGTTCGAACTTCAAAATATTCCATTTGTCGAATTTCCTCGTTTAAAAATGAATTATAAAAACCATGAGTTAAAAAAAGAGTATGTTCCGGATTTTTGTTGCTATGAAAAGATAATTGTTGAAATCAAAGCCAGCAAAAAGTGCACACCAACCGATGAAGCACAGATTATTAACGCATTGCGTTGTGCTAACTTTAAAATTGGTGTACTTATTAATTTTGGCGAGCCTTCTTTGTTTTGGAGACGTTATGTGAATTAGCTTTGTAAGGCTTTTGCATAATTAGAATTAAACGTTGCATGAATTATGTGTGATTTTTTAACCACTAATTGCACGAATTTCACGAATTCTTTTTGGAGAAAAATATGAAGAGTAAAACGTTTGTATTAATTTTAGGATTTTTAATGGTTGGGTGTTCACCGTCGCATTCGGAGAAAAAAACGAAAGATCTTCCGATCGCTTCACATGCCATTACAGATGCTTACGACGGATGGCGGGTTGGCATGCAATTATGGACTTTCAACCGCTATACATTTTATGAAGCATTGGAGAAAACGGCCGACTTGGGTGTGACCTGGGTACAGGCTTATCCAGGACAGAAACTTAGTGAAGACGACCCGGACTTGAAATTTGATCATACTTTACCTGCAGAAAAACGGCAGGAAGTAAAACAAGTCTTAAAAAGCAAAGGTTTGCGACTGGTGAATTACGGCGTCGTCGGACTTTCTACGGATGAAGCTGAAAATCGCAAAGTGTTTGAGTTTGCCAAAGATATGGGCATTGAGTTAATAATTACTGAGCCTAAGGATGAATCCGCGTGGGATGTTATAGAAAAATTATGCGAAGAATATGATATGCGCGCGGCCATGCATAACCATCCGAAACCATCCCACTACTGGAATCCAGAATTGGCGTTGAAAATCTCCCAAGCCCACGGCATTCGCATTGGCGTTTGTGCAGATATCGGCCACTGGATGCGTTCCGGTGTACAGCCGATCGACGCCTTAAAGATGCTTGAAGGCCGTATTTTTGATTTTCACTTTGGCGATTTGAATGAATTTGGTGTCCGGGAAGCGCACGATGTACCGTGGGGAACGGGTGTCGCCAATGTGAAAGCGATTATGCAGGAAATGCATCGCCAGAAATACCAAGGGACAGTCAGTGTGGAATTCGAATACAACTGGGAAGCATCCGTCCCCGAAGTGAGGCAAAGCCTGCGTTATTTTGACGAGGTAGCACGCTCCATAAACCCATCTGGCTGGCAAAATTTATTCGCGGAGGATTTATCCAATGCAATCGTGAAACCCGGCACCTGGGAATGGCAGGACGATGGTACGTTGGCACTTCTTGGCGGAGGCTACATTTGGACGAAAGAAGATTATGGTAACTATATTCTGGATCTCGAGTTCAAACTATCCCCTGATGCAAACAGCGGTGTTTTCCTTCGTGCTGGCGATTTGGATAATTATGTCCACTCATCCATTGAAGTACAAATTCATGAATCGACAGATGGTAGCAAGTACGGTTCCTGCGGTTCAATTTATGACTGCCTTGGCCCCAAAGCCGATGTAGTGAAAAAAGCGGGTGAGTGGAATCGTTACACCATCACCTGTCTCGACAATAAAATATATGTCGTCCAAAATGGTGTGCAAATCATCGATATGGATTTGAATTTATGGACAGAAGCAGGCAAAAATCCGGATGGTACTGAGAATAAATTTAAAACCGCTTATAAGGATATGCCACGTGTTGGAAAAATTGGCTTGCAGGATCACGGTAATCCATTGTGGTTTAGAAATTTACGAATTAAAAAATTATAACATCATTTGGATGATTTACTAGTCGACAAGTTCTGTCCAATTCTGCAGGCAGAACTTATCGAAATCCGGCTCACTAAATTTGATAAAATTCTTAAATCCCAACCGGGAGTCTTCTCTTGCTTGGATTGTCCATTCTTGATTTGGTTGTCATCGGTGTTTACTTTCTTTGTTTGACAATCATCGGTATTCTCACCTATAAATCTGTGAAGTCGACAGGCGATTATTTTATGGGCAATCGCCGCTTCGGTAAAATTTTGATGATCGGGCATGCCCTGGGTGCTGGTACACACACGGATCAGCCCGTCGCTGTAGCCGGCGCTTGTTCACAAATCGGCCTTGCAGGTATCTGGTATCAGTGGTTGTGGATGTTCGCCACACCTTTTTACTGGCTTATCGCTCCAATTTACAGGCGATTGCGTTACGTGACACTGGGCGATTTTTTTGAGAAAAGATACGGCTCCAAGCTCGGCGCTATTTATGCAATCATGGGGCTGCTGTTTTTCGCCCTGAGCACCGGAATCATGCTCAAAGGCACCGGAACGACAATAGACGCTATTACACTTGGTGCATTACCAACGGATATGACAGTCATCATCATGACTGTCTTATTCGTTTTGTACAGCGTGCTTGGGGGCTTGGTCGCTGCAGTAATAACGGATTTAATTCAAGGTTTTTTTATCCTGGTCCTTTCCTTCCTGATGATTCCTTTTGCAATCAATGCCACGGGGGGCATGACTGCCTTGCATCAGGGCTTGCCGGAACATATGTTCAGTTTCGTCGCTCCACAGGAAGTGACATTGTTTTTCATCACCATGGTTGTTGTAAACGGATTGGTTGGCATCGTAGTGCAGCCGCATCATCTGGCTGTTGGCGGCTCCGGCAAAACCGAAATGAGCTGCAGAACGGGCTGGACATACGGCAATATTTTAAAGCGAGTCGCCACCCTCGGTTGGGCGTTTATTGGTGTTTTTGCCGCTTTTCTTTATCCGGAACTGGAAGAATCAAATCGTGAGATGGCTTTTGGCATGGCTGTGATGAATCTTCTACCAACGGGTCTGGTTGGTTTAATGATCGCCTCAATGGCCGCAGCTGTCATGTCTACGTGTGATGCTTTTATGGTGGGTGGTTCGGCTCTGTTCACCCGTAATTATTACCAAAAATATTTCAAACCCAATGCAAGCGAATCCCATTACTTGAAAGTTGCGCGAATGGCTGCAGTGCTCGTTGTGATTGGTGGCGTGCTTTTCGGTCTTTTCATTCCGAATGTGGTTGCCGGGTTAAAAATTATGTGGCAATTCACGGCATTCTTCGGCATCGGATTTTGGATGGCGGTTATGTGGCGTAAAGCGAATCGCTACGGTGTTTA
>QQUM01000617.1 GCA_008501545.1 Calditrichota bacterium | reverse complement strand
CGACAGGCGCTGGAACGCGCTCGATGACAGCTTCCAGAATTTCCTGCACACCCTTTCCTGACTTTGCGCTTGCCAGCAGAATTTCGTCTTCGCCGCAGCCGATCAAATCGATAATTTGTTGTTTCACGACATCCGTTTGTGCACTGGGCAGGTCGACTTTATTGATGACTGGTATTATGGTGAGATCACCTTCAATCGCTTGATACAGCGTGCTTATGGTTTGTGCTTCAACGCCTTGCGCGGCATCGACGACGAGAATTGCGCCTTCGCAAGCAGCAAGACTGCGGGACACCTCGTAGGAAAAATCGACGTGTCCGGGTGTATCAATCAAATTCAACGTATAGAGCGTTTTATCCGCTGAAGTATATTTCATCGTAATGGCGTGCGCCTTGATGGTAATTCCCCGTTCGCGCTCCAGGTCCATATCATCAAGCACCTGGTCATGCATTTCTCCGGCGCGCACAGTGGCAGTTATTTCGAGAAATCGATCAGCCAGGGTTGATTTGCCATGATCGATGTGGGCTATGATGCAAAAATTTCGAATGGTTGCAGGATTCATATTTTTCTTTATCTAAGAGGTATTACCCGGTCGGGGCTTTGTATTTGGCCGTACAGCGTTGACAATCTTGCACATTTTATTCCCGCAATATCACTACCCGTTTCACTGATAGCAGCGGGGCTTTCGTACGGCATAAGTCAAGCTTGAGATTGTCAGTACAAAAGAACAATAAATATAGACAAATAAAGCCGACTAAGCAATGGAAAAAACAGCGATTGCAAGCCAGCTGAAGCAGCTAAAGATCGCTTGACAAAGCCCACATTTTTGTTTATACTTTTCAATCTTTTAATAAATGATAATAAAAAAATTAAATTCCATTGAACGACTGCCACGTTGAGCTGACTGTATTCCAAGTTTCGCGCAGAATTGCAGCGGGACAATATTTTCGACTGGGTTCTCAGGAAAGCCCAACACGGTATTCCGCTCGACTAAATCAAGCGTAACCTGCCTTGCACGGCTACAAGACAAATCATCCTTCCATATAATAAAATTTGGCGAAGGGATGCATAACCCGAAGGGACGGAGCACACATTATGACATTTTTCGATTGGCTACTGGAGCAAACCACATATTTAAATGACGTTATGTGGGGAACTCCCATGATCATTTTGCTGGTTGGAACCGGGATTTTCCTTACAATCGCTACACGTGGATTGCAGTTTACGCACTTATGGCATTCATTAAAAATAGTAATGAGCCGTGAAAGCCATTCAGAAGCAGGGAAAGGCGATATTTCTCCTTTTGCAGCATTAATGACAGCATTGGCTGCAACCGTGGGCAATGGGAATATCGCCGGTGTTGCCACTGCCATTGCTATTGGCGGGCCGGGCGCTCCGATGTGGATGTGGATTGCCGGCCTGATGGGTATGGCAACAAAATATGCTGAAGGTTTTCTCGGTGTTAAATTTCGTGAAGTTGCACCCAACGGCACCATGGCCGGTGGACCGATGTACTACGTAAAAAATGGTCTTAAAAACAAAAAACTGGGTAGCTTTCTTGGGACAGCTTTTGCAGTTTGCGGTGTAATTGCCTGCTTGATTGGCACCGGCAACATGGCGCAATCGAACTCCATGACAGCATCCCTGGCAAATACAATCAATCAGGCGTTAAACAATGCCACAGCAGCGGACCAGGCACCGGCATATTTTTACTACATCATTGGTGCAGTGATCGCGGTCCTCGTAGGAATGGTAATTATCGGAGGTATAAAAAAAATCGGCCACGTTTCCGAGAAGCTGGTTCCAGCGATGATTTTCTTTTATATCTTCTTTGCATTGATCGTCATTGGCGCCAATTTCACACAAATTCCTGCAGCATTTGTTCTGATTTTCAAATCGGCATTCGGCTTGCAACCACTGGTTGGTGCTTCTTTCGGACTTGCGATTCAGAATGGTGTGAGCCGTGGTTTACTCTCCAATGAAGCCGGTTTGGGTTCCGCCGCGATCGCACAGGGCGCTTCAGCGAGTGAAGAACCGACACAAAACGGGCTTATCGCCATGACCGGCGTTTTTATCGATACAATTCTTGTGAACACCATGACCACTTTAACAATTGTGTTGACGATGGCCTATACTCAAACGCAAGCCTGGCAAGGCCTTGATGCAGCGAATAACATAACGAGTATTCTCGTGACGCAAAAAGCCTTTGGAGCAGTCATTCCTTTTGGAGGCGGTATAATCGCTATTGCATCTTTTGTGTTTGGCTACACGACGTTGATTGGATGGTCATATTACGGTGAAAAATGTATCGAATTTTTAGGTGGTGATAAAGTGATCATGCCCTTCCGTTACACGTTTATCGCATTTCTCTTCTTCGGCGCAATTCTGACACCATTGGCTGGCACCAATTTCAACTATTTAAACATCGTGTGGAATCTTGGCAATATAGGTAATGCGCTCATGGCTGCACCCAACTTGATCGGTTTGATCTTTTTGACCGGTTTTGTAGCACGCTATACACGCGAGCACTTAAAGAATTAATTTATCGGCCAAACCTGAACTGGAAAACTGTTATTTATGAAAATAATCCATAAGGCACTCGTCAAATAGCGGCAAAACGTGGTAAATAATTATGTGATTTTAAATAACAGTTTTTCGGTTAACCGCTCCAGCGTTCCTGCAGAGTTGCTCTACATAAAGGATGTATCATAAATGCTATGGATAGCAAAAAGACCTCTCCTGCTCCATATTTTACTCTATTTCCTCATCTCCATTTCTGTGTTCGCACAATCCAGCAGAGATTACTATGCATTGGGCCTGCGCTACGCAAAGCAAAACAACACGCGGGCCGCCATTTCTGCATTTGAAAAGGCAATCAGTACAGACAGACGCTTCGCAAAAGCTTATCATCAGTTAGCACTATCTTACATAAAACTTGGAACGATTCATGGCCGCCGAAAAGCGACGTTTGCCATGGAAAAAGCGCTGAGTCTGGAAAGCAACAATGTGCGCTTCAATCTGGATATGGCCAAACTGGCTCTCCGTAAAAAGATGGATGGCGAAGCGAAATCAAGATTACAAAAAGTATTAAAATTAACGCCAACCAATGCCGAAGCGCATTACCTTCTCGGGCGTTTATTCACGGATAATATGTTGTGGTACAAAGACACGACAAATCCGCAGGAAGATATCATTTTTACTTTTGAAAAATATGCCACTGAAGAAATGCAGCAAGCCACAGCGCATTTTGAAAAAGCAATATTTTATAAGCCCGAGTTCGTGGGGTCGTATTATTACCTCGCTTTCCTTTATTTTGAATATGGTGATTTTTTCGCGATGAAGGCCTTGCTTCACAAAGCAACATCTTTTCATGCGAAAGATAGCGACCTTTACTTGTTGCTCGGCCTCGTTTATCATACAGAACGAAAATTTCATATCGCGAACAATTACTTCACAAAAGCAATACAATTGATGAGCAGCGAAGAACGGCACCAGGTGCAATCGCTGTATCCAGTACTCAATCCGGAAGATCAGTTAAAATACACTGTTCTTAAAAGTAGCGAACAACAGAAATTAGCAGACAGCTACTGGCAAAAACGTGATCCCCTGCTTCTCTCTGATGTCAATGAGAGATTACTCGAACATTACAGCCGGCTGACTTATGTGAAGTTTCGGTTCGGAAATTTTGAAGAAGGAAAAAATGTCTGGACGACAGATCAAGGCAAAATGTACATTCGTTTTGGCGCTCCTGAGAAAAAGACAAGAACGCGTGGAACTATGGGAATGGATGTTGGAGGCAGGGCACAACGGACAGATAAACGGTACTTTGTACCAGCGCGGGAGCGTTGGCAGTATGACGATTTTTCAATCGCTTTTGAAGATGAGTATATGAGCGAAAAGTTTAATTTTATGCGAACGTTCAATCCGGAAAACGACGGTAAAATCATTTTCGAACAAAAAATAAAAACTGAACCGCATTCCTACAAACTCTTTAATGATACTTCCACCATGAAAATGCCTTTCAGTTTAACGCAATTTAAGGCAGATTCCGGCAAAACGCGACTGGAAATTTTTTATGGTCTACCGGCAAAAAAGTTAACCTTTTATAGGAACGACGCCGCGATTATTACGAAACTACAGCGGGGTTTGTTTTTACTGGATAACACCCGAAATCCCATCCACCATAAAAAAGAAATCCGCAGGAATACTCTGCTCAGTATTCAAAATCCCAATGGAGAATATTTAAAACTCGACCGAATACAAAGCACAGTACCCCCAGGGAATTACAACATTCGATTGGAAGTTTTAGACGAATTCACACAAAATTTTGGCAGCATCGACTATCACCTTCATGTTCGCAACTTCGCAAAGGAATCACTCACACTAAGCGATATCTTGTTAGCGAATCAAATAGATCAAAAAGCCTCTGCATCATTTGGATTTCATGACCTTGAAATCATACCCAATGTGTATCACATTTACAAACCACTGAACAGGATTTTCTACTATTTCGAAATCAACAACCTGAAGAAAAATTCACAACAAGAGACACAATACCAGGTGGAAACTATCGTTCGCAACCTGGAAAGTCCGCGAAATCCGGTTATAAATTTTATTTCCAGTCTGGGTGAAATTTTAGGTCTAACCAATAAAAATCCCGGTGAAATCAGCAGCATACAACGCTATTCCGGCAATTCTCCGGACGAGCGAATGCATTCAGCGCTACAGATCACTGATAGCAAACCAGGAAAATATCGATTAACCATACGGGTCACTGACACAATTCGTTCTTCAATATCTGAGAGAGAAGTTGAGTTTATCATTCAGTGAGATTTTAATGTTAAGATGTGAACGCGCAAAAGTAACTGGTTAAAACTTCATTCTTAATGAAAGAGGCAAATGATTTACCGGAATCCACGCCCATTACGACGATTTGATGTGTTGCCGTTGGT
>QQUM01000715.1 GCA_008501545.1 Calditrichota bacterium | reverse complement strand
GTCACGTGGCGCCACAGTGAATGATGTTGTTGGCGTGGCAGCGATCACGGCTGTACAGGCCAAATATTGAGGGATAATTATGAAAATTCTCGTTTTAAATTGCGGCAGCTCCTCGATTAAATACCAGCTTTTCGAAATGCCGGAGAATGCTGTGCTGGCAAAAGGTGTCGTAGAGCGCATCGGCGAGGAACAGTCGCAGGCAACACAGAGGAGCAATGGTGAAACTCTAACAATGGCAGAACAAATTGCTGATCATGAACAGGCGATGCAAGCTATTGAACGCATGTTAACCCATGATGAAAAAGGTGCAATTTCTTCGTTGAATGAGATTGACGCATGCGGTCACCGGGTCGTGCATGGTGGGGAGACTTTTACCGGCTCTGTTATTTGTACGGATGAGCTGGAAAGCGTCATCGATGCCTATAGCGAACTGGCGCCCTTGCATAATCCTGCCAATCTTACCGGCATTCGTGCCGCCAGGAAAATGCTTGGGAATGTGCCGCAAGTTGCCTGTTTTGATACGGCGTTTCACCAAAGCATTCCCAAGGTCGCCTACCTGTATGCCTTGCCGTATGCGTTGTACCGGGAGCATAAAATCAGGCGTTATGGTTTTCATGGGACATCGCATCGCTACGTTGCACGGGAGGCGGCTACCTATTTCGATAAACACAAATATGCTGTTGATCTCATCACATGTCACCTTGGAAATGGATGCTCCATGGCCGCTATAAAGGATGGAAAATCGGTGGATACCAGCATGGGGTTGACACCGCTGGAAGGCCTTGTCATGGGCACACGCACTGGCGATCTCGATTCTGCGATCATATTTCATCTCGTTCGCAAAGGCTACAAACCGGAAGTGTTGGACAAAATTTTTAACAAGAATTCGGGCCTGTTGGGGATTTCTGAACTATCGAACGATGTCCGTGATCTGGAGCAAAAAGAAAAGGCCGGGAATGAATCGGCAAAACTGGCGCTGGATATTTTTGCTTATCGCATAAAGAAATATATCGGTTCCTATCTCGCTGTGTTGAATGGTTGCCATGCTATCGTTTTTACGGGCGGTATTGGCGAAAACAGCGTTGCAATGCGACGGCGAATTTTGAGCGATCTGGGGAACATGGGAATCGAACTTGATGACCGGAAAAACACCCGGATCGTCGGGAAAACCGGTGAAATTCAGTCGGATAAATCGCGCATAAAAATTCTGGTGATCCCGACGGATGAGGAAGGCGCAATCGCGAGAGACACCTATGCATTAACGATGGAAGATGTGTTGGTTTGATGAACAGATTTATGGTTTGAATGTTTTGTGTAGTATTGAAAATAGCAAGAACAAATGAAAATAAGAAATCGCCTAGCACTATCATGTACTCCTGCTCGTTCTCGTAATCGGTTATTAAAATGACGAGAACGAGATTGCGAGTACGAGTACGATCACGAGTATGAGAAAAAATGAGGAGCGTAAAATGGCCACAACATTGGAAAGAGTGAAAAATATCACCGCTGAGTTGTTAAAAATTGATCCATCCATCATTCAGAAAGATTCCCGGTTTGTTGAAGATCTCGGAGCAGAATCTATCCAATCCATTGAGCTGGTTGCCGCTTTTGATGAAGAATTTGATATTGAAATGGATGAAGATGAAGCGCTCTCTGTAAAATCCGTGGGGGATGCCGTCACATTTATTGATCGCTATCTGGAAGGTTGAACGTGGGAAGGTTGAACGTGTGAAGGTTTGAATGTGTGAACGTTTGAATGTTTGAAGGTTTGGATGTTTGAGCGTGTGAACGTTTGAATGGTTTGTTGTTTTGCAGGAAAACGATTTAATTTTCTTTCCGGAGTGAAAATATGAGTGATAACAAATACAGAGCTTTAAGCGAAGAAGAAATTGCGGCACTTGAGGACAGAGGGTGTCGGGCAGGGGATTGGTCAAAAGTTCATGTGGCTGCAGAATTTGATCCGTCCCGGTTCCACGGTATTGTTTTTCATGGAAAAGTCGAAATTGCCAGGCAGTCCGGGGAGATTCTACTCTCAGATGGCCGGAAAAAATCATGCGGTATTTACAATGCCAGTTTGGAAAATGTTGCCATAGGCGAAAATTGCTACATCGCCAATGTGCATGTTGGCATCAGCAATGTAAATATAGGAACCGGGGTGGCGATTGAGAATGTCGGTGAAATCATCTGTGAAGGCGAAAGCACCTTCGGGAATGGTCATGCCATAGACGTATTAAACGAAGGCGGTGGCCGTGAAATGAATATTTGTGCGCAGTCCAATGCCCAGGTGGCGTATCTGACAATCATGTATCGTGACAACCAGCCGCTTATCGATGGTTTGCATAAAATTTCAGATGCGTTCTGCGCTCAAATACACAGTAACCGCGCAACGGTCGGTCAAAATTCCCGCATTAAAAACTGTACGAAAATCACCAATGTATGGATTGGCGAGAGCGCAGTTTTGGATGGTGTCTTGTCTCTCAGGGAAGGGACAGTTGCTTCCTCCGCTGAGGCGCCAACTTCTGTGGGGAGCGGTGTCGTTGCAGAGCATTTTATCATTCAGAAAGGTGCCAGCGTCATGGATGGCGCCATGGTCGCGTCCTCCCTTGTTGGCGAGGCATGCAAAGTTGGCAAGCAGGTTTCCCTGGAGAATACTGTGCTTTACGCCAATTCTGAAGCCTTTCATTCCGAGCTCTGCTCAGTTTTTGGCGGACCTTATACCGTGACACACCACCGCTCGACTTTATTAATTGCGGGTTATTTTTCTTTTTATAACGCTGGTAGTGCGACAAACCAGTCGAACCACATGTACAAACTCGGGCCGGTTCACCAGGGCATATTGGAGCGGGGTTGCAAAACAGGTTCCTCAGCTTATTTGTTGTGGCCAGCCCGTGTCGGCGCCTTCAGCGCAGTCCTTGGAAAACATCACGCAAACTTTGATACGACGAATCTGCCATTTTCCTATATCAGTGAAGAAGGTGGGCGTTCGTTTATCATACCGGGAATGAATTATTTTACAACCGGTACATTCCGCGATGCATTGAAATGGCCGGCACGCGATAAGCGCACTGTCAGCAACAAACTCGACTTTATCATTTTTGATGTCCTCTCACCGTATACAGGCCAAAAAGTAATCCGCGGTCAGGAGATTTTAAATGATCTCTCCGAGCGCTCGCAAAAGAGCCAGACTTTTGTTTCGTTCAAAGGCATTCACATGAAACGCCTGCTGCTAAAAACCTGCAGTCGCTACTACCAGCTCATCCTGGACAAATACTTTGGCGATATTGTCATCAAACGGATGCAGCACAAATCCGCCGGGACCCTGGCTGATTTATTTACCAACGATTCGGATCAATTCGTTTCTCACGAAGATCAGTGGGTTGATATTTGTGGCCTGATTTGCCGTAAAAACCGTCTTGAACATTTTACTGCTGCCGTGAGTTCAGGAGAAATACAATCCTATGCGCAGATTCAGACCGCCCTGCAGGCGATTTACACCACGTATCACGAAGATGAGTGGCAATGGTTTCTGGCACAGTATGCCCATATGAACGGACATCCCCTGCAAGAAGAATCAAGTGGAAACTGGCAGGCATTTATGGAAAGGTGGAATACCGCATCCCGGAAACTGTTGAAAATGGTACTGAGTGATGCCGGCAAAGAATTCGAAGGCAATGTGAAAACCGGCTTCGGTGTCGACGGCAATCAGGATGCGGACTTTGCAAATGTTCGTGGCGTATTCGATGAAAATTCGTTCAAGCAGCAACTGGAAAAGGACATGCAAAGTGCAGATGCCCGTTATGAGGATTTTATGAAACTTCTGGTTTAAATAATAAGTCATCAATATTCAATAGAGAGAAGAAAAGGTCCTCCCGGTTTTACTGACGAGGACTTTTTTTTAATAATTCTTATTGAAATTTTTACTAACAGGAATAAATTGATTGTAAGTAATTATTAAGAGAATATATTATACACCCTTAATAATAAATTCGTAAATTCCTACTTGTTTAACTTTATTATCCTTTTTTTCAAGTTGTGCAAAATTAGTGAGGCCATAAAATGAGTGAAAAAGATGTACAGGGGACCGAAAAAGACGTACAAGAACTGGAGCGCGTGACGATCTGTTTCGCCGGTGATTCCGGGGACGGTATGCAATTGACCGGAAGCCAGTTTACCAACACGACAGCTGGTATTGGTAACGATCTAAATACCTTGCCAGACTATCCTGCCGAAATACGCGCCCCCATCGGGACATTGTTCGGTGTTTCTGGATTTCAAATTCAATTCAGCAGCAGTGATGTGCACACACCGGGAGACTCTCCGGATGTGCTCGTCGCCATGAATCCTGCCGCATTGAAGGTAAACTTGCCCAATCTTAAAGATAATGGTATCATCATTCTCAATACAGATTCCTTTCAGAAGCGCAATTTGAATTTGGCTGGTTACGAGAGTAATCCGCTCGAAGATGGTAGCCTCAGCGCCTACCAGGTGTTTCCGGTAAACATCACTGGTCTTACGCGGGAAGCGCTTAACGATGTCGATCTCGCCATGAAATTGAAAGATCGCTGCAAGAATTTTTTTGCGCTGGGCATGACCTACTGGATGTACAGCCGTCCATTGGAAACAACCGAGCACTGGATCAAACAGAAGTTTAAAGGCAAAGATGATTTAATCGAAGCCAATACAAAAGCGTTGAAAGCCGGATTTTCTTATGCTCTTTCCACAGAAATCTTCACAACATCCTTTCGAATTCCAAAGGCAGCGAAAAAATCGGGTGTTTACAGAAACATCACCGGAAATGAGGGCATTGCTTTTGGATTGATCACGGCAGCAAAGAAGTCGGGACGTGAACTCTTTCTCGGCAGCTATCCAATTACACCGGCCAGTGATATCTTGCACGAATTATCCAAACATAAAAATTTTGATGTGAAAACCTTTCAGGCAGAAGATGAAA
>QQUM01000073.1 GCA_008501545.1 Calditrichota bacterium | reverse complement strand
GGTGTTGTTTTCATACTATTTTATCCTTTCCAATCGTCCCTTTCTTTTTACCACGTTTTTGTAG
Source organism: Calditrichota bacterium (assembly GCA_008501545.1). Taxonomy (GTDB): domain Bacteria; phylum Zhuqueibacterota; class Zhuqueibacteria; order Zhuqueibacterales; family Geothermadaptataceae; genus Bioreactorimicrobium. Next base: position 4,893 of record QQUM01000073.1, on the reverse strand, counting down.
TCCCATTTTATTTCTCTTGATTTCTTCTTTCATAAATGTCTTTTTGTGCAGTTATCAAACAATAACATCCAAAAAATAAGATATACTCAAAAACACCGTTGCGAAGGCTTCGAACCTTCGCAAAGGTAATAAAATCAAGCGTTATACGTACTCGAAACCGTATCCCCGCCGCGGCCGGTCCAGTTGGTGTGGAAGAATTCACCGCGTGGTTTGTCGACACGTTCGTAAGTGTGGGCGCCGAAATAGTCCCGTTGCGCTTGCAGCAAGTTTGCGGGCAGAACAGCGCTGCGGTAGCCGTCGTAGTAGGCCAACGCGCTGCTGAATGCAGGCACCGGAATGCCCATTTTCACCGCTTCTGCGACCACTTCCCGCCAGGCGTCCTGTGTGCTGTCGATGACGTTTTTAAAATAGTCGTCGAGCAGCAGATTTTCGAGATCGTGATTATTGTCAAAGGCCTCCTTGATTTTGCCGAGGAATTGCGCGCGGATGATGCAGCCCTCACGCCACATCAGTGCAATATCACCAAATTTCAAGTCCCAGTCATACTCTTTTCCGGCCATTTTCATCAATTGATAACCTTGCGCATACGAGCAAATTTTTGAGGCGTAGAGCGCTTTGCGAATCTTTTCGATGAATGCTGTTTTTTCGCCAGTATATTTCGGTTCCGGGCCCATTAATTTCCCGGATGCTGAAACACGTTCTTCTTTGATGGCGCTCATGAAACGGGAGAAAACAGCTTCGGCTACAGTTGGGGCCGGGACGCCAACATCGAGTGCAGCAACACTTGTCCATTTGCCTGTTCCTTTTTGACCGGCAGTATCGAGTATCAAATCAACCATGGGTTTACCGGACTCTTCATCAGTGTATCCTAAAATTTCGTGCGTGATTTGAATCAGATAACTGTCCAATTCCCCTTTATTCCACTCTGCAAAAACGGGTTCCATTTCGGCCGGTGTCATTCCCAATCCCAATTTCATGATTGAGTACGCTTCGCAGATCATCTGCATATCGCCATATTCGATGCCGTTGTGCACCATTTTTACGAAGTGACCGGCGCCGTCGTCGCCAACCCATTCGCAGCACGGTGAACCATCGGCGACTTTAGCGGAGACGGCCTGAAATATCTCTTTCACTTCCGGCCATGCTTTTGCTGATCCGCCCGGCATGATCGACGGGCCCCAAAGTGCACCTTCTTCGCCACCGGAAACGCCGGTACCGATATAAAGCAAGCCTTTGTCTTCGACATATTTTGTACGCCGGATGGTATCCGGGAAATGGCTGTTGCCACCATCGATGATGATGTCACCGGGATCAAGATGCGGCGCAACCATATCGATGAAAGCGTCCACAGCCTGACCGGCTTTTACAAGCAGCATAACTTTTCGTGGTGATTTCAAGCTGGCAACGAATTCTTCGATGCTCATACAACCTTTGATATTTTTGCCTTTTGCGCGACCATTGACAAAATTTTCAACTTTGCTGGTGGTGCGATTAAAAACAGCGACAGAGTACCCATTGCGTTCGATGTTCAAGACCAAATTTTCGCCCATGACGGCGAGACCGATCAGCCCAAAATCACATTTGTCCACTTGTAAACTCCTTGGTTTTAAAGTATGCTAAAATCATTTAGTAGCTGTTCTGTGTGGGAAATGCCTCGAGGCACCCTTCGATACATCCCGCAAAATGCGCGGGATTACTCAGGATGCTTCGAGGTAGATTCTTGAATGACTGAACAGTCACTATATTTTTATCTTATCATAGCAACATCTGCTATTGATTATCATCATTTCCAATCAACATGAAAAAACTGGCCGCGCGGTTTATCCACCCGCTCGAAGGTGTGCGCGCCGAAATAATCACGCTGGGCCTGAACAAGACGTGTTGGCAGCAGTGGCGCGCGATAGCTGTCGTAATAAGAAAGCGCGCTGCTAAAGCCGGGAATCGGCAAGCCACTTTCAACACCCATGGCGATAACATTGCGCCAGCTGGTCTGGTATTTATGGATCGCATCGCGAAAGTACGGTGTCATCAATAAGTTGGTTAAGTCAGGATCCGCCTGGAATGCGTCTCTGATGTCGGTTAAAAATTGCGCGCGAATGATACAACCTGCTCGCCATAATTGGGCGATATTGGCAAAATTCAAATCCCATTTGTGGATTTCATCGGCCCGCTTCATCAATTGAAAACCCTGTGCATAGGAACACAACTTGGATGTGAAGAGCGCCTGGCGAATTTTCTCGATGACTTCTTCCTTATTGCCATACATGCTGTATTTCGGTCCTTCAAGAACCTTCGCAGCGGCGATGCGCTCTTCTTTGTAACTTGAAGCAATACGAGCAAACACAGCCTTCGCGATGGTGAGTGCAGGAACACCGAGATCGAGCGCGGTTTGGCTTGTCCATTTGCCAGTGCCTTTTTGCCCGACTGTATCGAGAACCATGTGAATCATCGGTTTACCGGTTTCATCATCTTTTTTGCGCAGAATATCCGCAGTAATTTCGATGAGATAACTGTGCAGTTCGCCTTTGTTCCACTCTTCAAAAACATCAGCCATCTCATCCGGCGATAATCTGAGCAATTGCTCCATCAGAAAATAGGCTTCGGAGATCATTTGCATGTCGCCGTACTCGATGCCATTGTGCACCATCTTCACAAAGTGGCCAGCGCCGCCCTTGCCAACCCAGTCGCAGCAAGGTTCGCCATCCGGTGTCTTTGCGGCGATTGCCTGCAGAATTGGCTTCACCAGCGGCCATGCTTCCGGATCGCCACCGGGCATAATCGACGGTCCCCACAATGCACCTTCTTCACCACCACTCACGCCTGTACCAATGAAAAGGATACCGGTTTCATGCAATTCTTCCACGCGACGCTCGGTATTGGGAAAATAACTGTTACCACCGTCGATCAACAAATCGCCTTTTGCGAGATGTGGTTTCAAATCTCGAATGACTGCATCAACGGGATTCCCGGCTGGAACCATCATTAAAATGCGACGCGGTGATTCGAGTTTGCTGAGGAATTCCTGCATATTTGCCACCACTTCCATTTTTTTACCACTGAATTTTGCGGCAGCTTTTTCCTGCATTGTTTTATCAAGATCAAATCCAATAACACTGAATCCGTTACGTTCTATATTCAAGGCGAGATTCTGCCCCATAACGCCAAGGCCGATAACGCCAATGTTGTACTGTGAACTCATTAAGATCCTTTCAATATCCAATATTCAATATCCAACACGCAATAATCAATTTTCATATATAACAATTTAACAATCCATCAATTTAACAATTTAACAATCCCAAGTCTTACACCCCGCTAAACGCCGAGAAACCACCATCTATTGGGATGATCGTCCCGGTGACGAATTGTGCTGCGGGAGACAGCAACCACAGCGTCGGGCCGAGCAAATCTTCAGGATTACCAAAACGGGCCATCGGGGTGTGATCGATGATCGCTTTCCCGCGTGCTGTCAGTTCACCGGTTTTTTCATCTGTCAACAGAAAACGATTCTGGTGGGTGAGAAAAAATCCCGGGGCAATGGCATTCACACGAATTTTCGGACTGTATTCCTGTGCCAAGTGCACCGCCAACCATTGTGTAAAGTTGCTAATCGCGGCTTTTCCTGCAGAATAAGCCGGGATACGCGTCAAGGGACGAAAAGCATTCATGGAGGAGATATTGAGAATATTCCCTTCCCCATTGTCTGCGAAATGACGGGCAAAAATCTGGCTTGGGACAACAGAGCCGAGCACGTTTAAATCCATTACAAATTTAAATGCATCAGCCGGGATATCGAAAAATGGTTTGTCAGGCGCGGTGGTCGATTTTGGGTGGTTTCCACCGGCACCGTTAATCAGTGTATCAACTTTGCCGAATTTGGCAATAATTGCGTCAAGCGCCTGCGTCATGCTCTCTGGTTCGAGCACATTCCCCCCAGCAGTGATTATTCGCGATTCATCATAGCCTTTGTTCAAAAATTGTGCGTCAGCTTGTGATTTGTCCAGATCGAGCACAGCGATATTTGCGCCGGCTTCCAAAAGCGCTTTTGCAATACCGCTGCCCAAAACACCGGCGCCACCCGTTACAGCTATGGTGCGGCCGGTAAAATCGACCATTTTATTTAATTCGTTTTTATTCATCTATACCTCTTCATAATTATCCCGAATTTCGCACAATCAACGGCGCATCCAAAACAACCTGCTCCAGTTGACTCTGATCACGATTTTCTATTTGTTTTAATAAAAGTTTTGCAGCTTTTTCACCGAGGTCCTGCGCAGGATTGGCAACAGTCGTCAACGGGATATTGGCAAATCGTGAAAAATCAATATTGTCAAAACCAACTACCGCAACATCTTCCGGCACATTGAAACCACGCTTCTGCAAAACCTGGATAAGGCCAATGGCGAGCAGATCATTATAACAAAAAACCGCTGTTGGTAATTGTCCTTTTCCCGAAAACAGCTGTTCACCGATTGAATACCCATCATCAAAATTGGATCCGGCCCGCAAAACAAATTTCTTTTGCAGCGGAATGCCTGCATCTGCCAAAGCATATTCGTAACCGTGTAATCGCTGTTCACTGTTAAGTGAATTCTCCGGTCCGGCAAGGTAGGCAATATTCTGATGGCCCCGGTCGATCAGATAAGTGACAGCACGTCGCGCCGCCTGCACATTATCGATACAAACATTGGTGGTTCTGTAATTTTTAATCTCTCCAACTGTAACAAGGGGAAATTTCCGTGATATCAAATTCAAAATACTCTTAAAGTCACGCGAAATCCCATGCAACGGCGTTACGATGAGCCCATCAACCTGCTGACTGACAAACACATCGATAATCTTCTCCTCCTGCTCCCACAGTAACTCCGAACTTCCCAGAAAGACACTGTATCC
>QQUM01000452.1 GCA_008501545.1 Calditrichota bacterium | reverse complement strand
GGGAGATTTTCTGCTCATTAATTACCTCGTGTCCTGCGGTTCTTGATAAGGTAATACATGAGAAGATGCTGAGCAAACTGTTAAGTTAGATCAACCAAAAAAGTACCAAAGCTTGTGAACCAATACATGTTTGTAACAGAGTTTTCTAAATCCAAGCCACTTAATGAGTTGCCAAAGCTTTCCTGTTTTTTGGCGTCGCTCCATTCAACCAGCAAAACTTCTGCCGGTTTAAAAGGGCCAAACGAACCTTCGGCCAATTGCATCGGTATCAATATTTTTCCTGTTTAATCGATGCAAAAGCAAGCTCAACTAATTTGTCTTTTTGAAAATTGGTAGCATAGGTTTTTTGCAGTTCCTGTTCTGATTTTTCCCTGCTGCATGAAACCAGAATAAAGCAATCGTTAAAATGAAACTTGTGATAATGAGATTTTTTATGATTTAACTTTCTTGGTTTTAATATTTTTTCTAATTCCTGTTTCATTTTTGTATTATCAATAGTTTATTATGCGATTCAGTGTCAGGCAGCATTAGTAGGATCCCATCCGGTGATCAAGTTTTCATTAAGTCCATCCAATAACCCCATATCATTTTTTGAAATTGAAAAATCAAATACATCTGCATTTTCAATGATACGATGCTCATTAACAGATTTCGGAATGACAATAAAATCATGCTCCAGTACCCAGCGAATCAAAATCTGTGCTGTTGATTTATTGTACTTTTGTGCAATTTTTATCAGTTTTGGATCATCCAGTTTGCGGCCTTTTGTTAATGGACTATATGCTTCAATTTTGATATCATTCTGCAAACAAAAATCAATGGTATCTTGCCGGAAAAGGTAATTAAAAGGTGAAAGTTCAATCTGGTTTACAGTGGGCAAAATTTTAACCTTGTCAAGTAATTGTTCAACATGGCGTTTCATGAAATTGCTTATGCCGATTGCCAGCGTTTTGCCATCGTTTAATAATTTTTCCATTGCCCGCCATGAGTCCAGGCGTAGATTTTCTACTGGCCAATGCATCAAGTATAAATCCACATAATCCATTCTTAACTTGTTCAGGCTTTCATCCAGCGCCCGTAATGTTGAATCATATCCCTGGTCTGCATTCCATAATTTTGTAGTGATAAATATTTCATCCCTGGGAATTCCACTTTGTTTTATTGCTGCCCCAACATCCTGTTCATTGGCATAGATTTTGGCCGTATCAATATGACGGTAGCCGTTTTTCAGGGCAGAAAGAATTGCTTGTTGAGTGCTTGCACCAGATGGATTTTTAAAAACTCCAAGGCCAATAACGGGAATTTTAATTCCGTTGTTTAGTGTAAAAGTTGATTTCAAATTCATCGTTTATCCTTGTTTTACATTTTCAACAACTTAAAAGCATGAACAATAATGTCTCCAAAAGCGGCCGTCTGTGAAAAATTTCCAGTTTGTAATTTCGCATCAATTTCCGTTTTCCATTCTTCAAGTTTTGATGGTTGACGTGAACCAACCATTGTATCATATCCATATTTCATAAAACCTGTAGCCAGCGCTTTGCCGACAACGCCTGATCCTAAAATTCCAATTTTCACTGGTATTCTCCTATTTTACCTTGCTTGTACATGCAACAATTAATGGGTAAATTTTTTTATTCCTGCAATTTCAATATCGCTTCATAAACATCTTCTGTAAGCCGGCGACTTTCCTTTTCCCCAATTAATTTAGTGTAGCGATTCAACAGATTTCGCCATGCTTCTTTTATTTTGGAATCGAGCTCGGTACAACTTTTTGATGGAAAAACCTCAGTAGTTTTCCCAATTGATTTTCGTTCCAAATAGCCCTTAAATTCCATTTTTTCAATGAGGCGTGTAACCGTTGATGGTTTTAACTTCATTATTTTACTGATTTCTTTAGGCTGAATCCCAGGTTTTTGATTTACGGTCATTAATAAAAAAGCATGGGATGGCGCCAGTTGAACAATAGTGAATTCTTCCTCCGCCATTTTGGTCATTAGCCGAGCAAGAGCATTTGCCGAATAGTAAAGACAATTGCAATATTTTGTTGTTTCACGATTCATGTGGTCAGTATACAAAAGAATATTTGTATGTGCAAGCAAAAAATGAAAAAATTTAGATTAATATATGTTTATTTAAAGGCTGCTAAGATTTATTTTAAATATGTTAAAAAGTTTTTCTTTGGGCCTTGGCAGCTTTGCGTGAATTATTCTGGTTATGCGATATGTGCATCCGGGGGGGAATATGAGCGTGCTTGTTTGGAATAAATCATTAAAAAAAGTAGTCACAAATTGGCTACAAGAGCTTTTAAGACGTGAAATTGGCTTGTGAAAAATTTGATATAATAAAAAGAATGAGGGGAAATTTTCTTCTTGGAGAAAAGATGGTGGATAGGAAAGAGCGAGAGACGAGATTCGAACTCGCGACCCCCACCTTGGCAAGGTGGTGTTCTACCACTGAACTACTCTCGCTATTAATTTAAATGAACAATAAAAATGTACCGAGGGCCGGACTCGAACCGGCACGGACATAGTTGCCCGAGGGATTTTAAGTCCCTTGCGTCTACCAATTTCGCCACCCCGGCGCATCGTTGAGGCGGCGATCGGAGTTGAACCGATGAATGGAGGTTTTGCAAACCTCTGCCTTAACCACTTGGCTACGCCGCCAAACAAAAGAGCGAGAGACGAGATTCGAACTCGCGACCCCCACCTTGGCAAGGTGGTGTTCTACCACTGAACTACTCTCGCTATTTCAAAGAGTGCTAAAGATAAATTATTTTGCTTTTCAATGCAAGATGTTTTTAATCGAGAATATCATAAAATTTATGGGTGAATATTTCCAGCACTTTTCTAAATAATCCACGCAATTTATCGAGTTTTAGTTCGACATTCTTTAAAGCAAATCCATTTTTTCATTCTGGCAATTGCGGCGCCTGTATTTTCACAAAGGCTTTATGTAATCGCACAAGTTTGATTTTGCAGAAGGATTTGTTGAAAGAAAAATCCTGCATTATACCAAATAGCTGAATATCTATTTATTTTGATGAAATCGGTTTATTGGAATGTTGTCATGAGATATGAAAAATCAATGAATAGCGTCGATACAAAGAAAGATTTGCACTGAGTTTTTAAGAAATCAGAAAGGGATTCAAATTCAGATTTTCGAAAAAAAAACATGCAAATCAAACCCAAATAGCGTATAATAAATCAGGATATGGGATTGTACAATTAATCCATTCATATTTAATGAATATGGAGCTGGTTATGGAAGAAATTCGTTACAACGAATTTATCATTACATGTGAAGCCTGCGGCAATGTGAAAAAATTTACGGTCGAAAAAAGTGACGATACAGAAAATTTATTTCAGAAATACCAATGCGAAAATGGATGCGGCAGAAATATGTTAAGCTTTATTAAGTTAGGGCTGCTCCGGATTGGTGAGAAAACTAACACCGAAACTGTGGTATAACTTCTTCAACCCATTGTATGCTCTTTAAACCGAATTCAGAATCAAACAGAATTTAACACATATGCCACATTTCCTCAAAAGACAATATTGATTTTTGCGCTATAAAAACGACGGCTTAAATTGTAACGATATATTGCTGTGTGTCCAAGGCTGTTCGCAATTAATCCATAACCTAGAATATTTCGAAAATCAAAAATATTAAACATATCCAAACTCAATCTTAACGTGCGCGCATTCCTCAACTCAAAATCGTAACTATACCCGATATCCACCCGACGATAAAACGGCAATCGCAACGCATTTCGTTTGCCCTGCAATTTTTGCTTTCGCCCTGTTTCCGGATTGTATAAAATGCCTTCAAATGTGTACGGAAAACCAGTGCCGAGAAGAAAACGAACATGCGCTTTTGAATTCGGGAAGCGTGGCATGTTATCCTGTATCACGCATGTAAAAGTATGTCGCTGGTCGAATGGAAGTCGCGATTTCCCCTCACCTTGGATGTCTTGCTGTCCAAAAAGATAAGTGTAACTAAACCAACTTATCATGCTTGGTGTCACTTGCCCTTTCCGGTACGCGCTTGCGCCATAAATTTTTCCTGTTGATTTAAGTTCGGGCTGATAACGAATAAAAAGGTCATCTGTTTTATAGGGGATAAGGTGGGTGAGTTGCTTGTAAAAAAGCTGGATCTGATATTCTGTGCCTTTGTCAGTATAGTGCTGATACCCGGCGACAATATTGCTCGCACGCTGGGCAGGCAGATTTGAGAGAAGACGCCCGTCTTTTGTTCGCCGCTCCAGGTACCCCGCTGGTTGCGAATAATGGCCAAAGGCCAGCGTATACTTGGTAAATTCTGACTGTTTCATGATAAGAATGATCCGCGGCTTCACGATGAACTCTCCAGATGGCTTGTAGTAGCTTAGACGTAAACCGGTTTGCAGGTCGAGCAGTCTTGTTTGCAGATCAATATTGGCAAATCCCACATGCGTCTGTGTCTTAAATTTTGCATCTGAAATAAAATCGTAGGTATAACCTGAAATTGCAGCGGCCCCGGGTATTTGTCCGGCGCCCTCGTGTTGGTGTTCAGCCAGTTCATCGACGTAGTGATTGGATTCAAATTCGAATCCCGTTTCCAGGGTTAAACTGTCGTTAGTGTGCCAGCGCAGCACTGTTTTTGCTTGTTTCGTTCGTTGGTTCAGCACGTCCAGGCGGCGAATTGCGCCATCGTTGACTGTTTGCGGATCATCCGAATAACCGATAGTCGGTAGATAGGAGTAAACAGAGGTCTCGAATTGCATATCCACATTTTCGATCTCTTTAGAATGATTTAAAGAAAAACTCTGTCTCAAGTGCAGGTTCGGATGGAGGTGAATTTTAAAAATGGCTGATCCGATTGATCTTTCGTGCGTAAAATTTTCATATCCGGTATAATTTGTTAAATACGTATTGAATTGAAAAAGTCCGATATTGGCATGGGCTACACATGACCGGGGATTGGATTCAAATTGATT